>JAFALP010000217.1 GCA_019234175.1 Actinomycetota bacterium
GACGTACACGTCGAGCAGCGACAGCCCGCGCTCGCGCCGGACGGCGTCGAACGCCCCGAGCAGCCCCGGCGACACACGCCGGATCTCGCGGAAGCCGGGCGAGTCGAAGCCGGAGCCGTGCCCGAGCACGCGGCGGATCTCCTGGTACTCCCACGGCGACATCTGCTCGAGGTGCTCGAGGAAGCCGACGACGTAGCGGATGGATGCGTTCGCGCGGCGGAGCAGACGCTGGGCGGCGGCGAGGTCGCGCGCCTCGATGAGCCGGGTCGCCTCCTCGACGTCGTTCCACGCGTGCTTCAGCCACAGTTCGGACGCCTGGTGCACGGTCTGGAACAGGAGCTCGTCGCGGTGCACCCACTCGTCCTCGGTCTTCTGCAGCGCGAGGAGCTCGTCCGTGCGGAGGTAGCGCTCGTAGTCGCTGCCGCCGGCGCCCGGGAGGATGGGAGCGAACTCGTCGCTCACCAGAGCCTCATCTCGAGCCCGGCGAGCGGCACACCGCCCGTCTCGGTGACGAGCCACGTGTCCTGCATGTAGAGGCATTCGCGGCCGTCGGCGGAGATCGCGTGCGGGTGCATCGAGAACACCATGTTCGCCGCCAGCTCGGTGTCGACGCCCTCGCCGATCTTCGGGTGCTCGATCATCGTCATGCCGATCGAGTGCCCGGTGACGTGGCCGAGGTGGTAGCCGCGCTGCGTGAAGCCGGCGGAAACGGCACGGTGGACGTCGTGCGCAGTCGCGCCGGGACGAAGCGCGTCCTGCGCGACGATGTAGTACTCCTCGTAGGCCTCGAGCATGCGCCGCACCTCGGCGCTCGGCGCGCCGAGCGCACGCGACACCTCGACCCAGTGCCCTCCGGGCCCCGCGATCTCGAGCGACGGGATGCAGAACGCGCCGAGCGTCGTGTCCGCGCGCGCGAGCGCGAACTCGGCGCCGACGAGCACCATGTTCATCGTCAGGCGGCCGCACCCGCGCTCCACGAAGAGCTCCTCGGCCGGCGCCATCACCTCGGCGGCGGAACGGCCGGGCTCGTACGCCTCGCGGAACGCGTGAAAGCCGTCGACGTTGATCTGCACGCTGTCGCGCACCGACTCGAGCTCGGCCTCGGACTTCACCGCGCGGGCGAGGTCGAACTGCTGGTCCCACGACATGAGCTCGGCGGCGTCCTGCAGCGCGCTGAAGTCGCGGACGGTCATCGCGTAGTCGAGCCCGTAGACTCCGACGCGCTTGCCGCGCAGCCGGGCGGCAAGCCACTCGCCCGGCCGGTCGACGAACTGCTGATCCGCGATCTTCGAGTCGCCGTGCTCGCCGACGTAGCGCGCCTCGCTCGGGAACACGATCGTCGGCTCGCCCTCGAGCGGCAGCAGCACGTACGCGTACCGGTGCACGATCGTGAAGCCGGAGAGATAGGTGACCGCGCCCTCGAAGCCGGAGTACTCGGAGCCGCACACGAGCGCCGCGTCGAGCCCGTCGCGTTCGAGGGCGGCGCGGACGTTCGCATGGCGCCGGCTCAGATCGTCCACGAATCCTCCACCCCTTTCACGAGCGCCCAGATCGCCTGGTTCAGCGGCGTCGGCACCCCGTGCTCGCGCCCGAACCGGACGATACCGCCGTTGAGGTAGTCCACCTCGGTCGACCGTCGCGCCTCGACGTCCTGCAGCATCGACGCCTTGTGGTCGTACGCGACCTCGGGCTTCGCGGCGTGGTCGATGAGCTCCTCCGGGTCGGCGTCGAGGACGATGCCCTGCGCGCCGGCGACCGCCTTTCCCTCGTCGACGAGACCGGAGACGAGCATGCGCAGGTCCGGCCGCTCGACGACGCGCCCGTGCGTCAGGCCGGTGAGCGCGCCGATCGGGTTCGTGGACGCGTTGAAGATGACCTTGCGCCATTGCGGCCCGCGTGCGTCGGCGACCGCCTTCGTCGGCATCCCGCCGCGCGTGCACGCGTCAGCGAGCCGTTCGATGTCCGCCATCGCAGCCGGGCGCGGTTCGAACGGGCCGAGCGTCGTGTCGCCCCTCACGTCCCATTGCACGTGCCCGGGCTCGACGATGCGGCCGGCGGGGAACGTCGTGCCGCGGATGACGTTCCCCACGTACTCGGCGAGCGCCTCCTCGTTGCCGAGCCCGTTCTGCACCGTGGCGACGCTGCCCGCCTTGAATGCGTGCGCCGTCGCGGCGATCGCCGAGCGCGTGTGCATCGCCTTCGTCGCGACGATGCCGAAGTCGCAGCCCGGCAGCGACGACGCGTCGGTGGTCGCCTGGACATCTCCGACGACGTCGCCGGCGCCCGAGAGGCGCAGGCCGTGCCCGTTGATCGCGTCGACGTGCGGCTGCGACGTGTCGAAGGCCCACACCTCGACGTCGTCGAGCTGAGCGAGATTCGCGGCGAAGAGCGAGCCGACCGCACCGCAGCCGACGATGCAGATCCTCACGAGTACGACGCCTCCTTTGCCTTGACGAGCGCGTAGAGCGCGGAATGGAGCGGGGCAGGGATGCCGGCGCGCTCGGCAGCGCGCACGAGCGAGCCGGTGATGAGCTCGATCTCCGTCGGCCGGCGGGCGGTGACGTCCTCGAGCATGGACGGGTAGTGCGCATGGCCCCGCTGGGTCGCGTGCATGTTCATCTCCCACGGGTCCTCGCGCAGGTCGACGCCGACCGCAGCCGCCACCGCTTTTCCCTCGTCGACGAGGTCGTGGACGAGATTGCCGAGCATCCCCTCGGCGAAATGGCGGTCGTGCGGAAGGCCGGTCAGCGCGGCGACCGCGTTCACCGTGGCGTTGAAGACGAGCTTCGACCACTGCGCCGGGCGCAGATCCGCGAACGCCTCCGCCTCCAGCCCGGCCGAGCGGATGAGCTGCGCCGCCGACGACGCGTCCTCGCCCGTCGTGCCGCGGAACGGGCCGATCCACGTGGCGGTGTCGAGGACGTACTCCACGTGCGCGTCGTCGTGCCGCGTGCCGCTCATGAACGTGACCGCCGAGAGGATGGGCCAGTCGCCGTGCGCGGCGACCACCTCCTCCGCGCCGAGCCCGTTCAGCACCGTCATCACGGTGGCGTTGGGGAAGCTCCCCTCGAGGCTTGCCGCGAGCGCCTCCAGGTCGCCGCCTTTCGAGGCGACGATCACGAGACGCGGGTCTCCCAACTCGGCCGGATCCGTGGACGCAGTCACGCGCGAGGTGAAGTCGCCGCGGCCGCTCACGCGCAGCCCCCGCTCCGAGAGCGTGCGCGCGTGCTCGTCGCGGCGCGTGAGCACGCCGACGTCGGC
This sequence comes from Actinomycetota bacterium, assembly GCA_019234175.1. GTDB lineage: Bacteria > Actinomycetota > Thermoleophilia > Gaiellales > Gaiellaceae > Palsa-739. The sequence goes on from JAFALP010000217.1 coordinate 3,262, forward strand.
GACGCGCGCCAAGTGGGCGGCGAACAGCCCGCCGATGGTGCCCGCGCCTGCGACGACGACGTCGGTCACGCGTCGCGGAACTCCGGGATGACGTGCTCGGCGAAGAGCTCCTGCGCCTTGATCGCCTTCCAGTGCTCGACGCCGCCCGGGTTCGCCGTGATGGCGATCTCGGTGAGGCCGTCGCAGACCTCGATCGTCTCGCGGATCCGCTGCTTCACGTCGTCGGCCGTTCCCACCCAGACGATGTCGCCGGCGATCATGTCGTCGTACGGCGTCGCCGCCAGCTTCTCCATGATCCCGGAGGCGTAGAAGCCGTACCCGGCGGCGTTGAGCGCGTCGGCCGGCGGCGGCGTGTACTCGGTCAGCGGCGACGCGTTCCCCTCGAGGAACCCGCGCATGTGCTTCTCCGCCTCACGCTTGGCGAGGTCACGGTCGTCGTCGATGTAGCACGCGTGGATCCAGATGATGTCGGGGGTGGTGCCGTACTCCGCGCACTTCGCACGGTAGAGGTCGAGCTGTTCCTTCAGTGCGAGATACGGCAGGAGCGGAGGCACCGCCACCGCCCAGCCGTGCTTCGCGGCGAGGTCGTACGTGCGGTCGGACGTGCCGCCGAGCACGACACGGAAGCGGTGGCCGCTGAAGGGGATGACGTTGCTGTCGTCCACGTTCCAGTACTCGCCGTGGAACGACACCTGGTCGTTGTGCAGCGCCTCGATGAAGACGTCGAGCGACTCCTCGTAGCGCGGCCGCGAGGTCTCGTCCAGCGGCGTGCCGGCGGCGAGCGGGATCCACCCGTGGCCGCGGCCGACGCCGAACTCGTACCGGCCGTCGGTGAGCAGCGAGAACTCGTGGATCATCGCCGCCAGGACGAGCGGGTTGTGGTACGGGAGGATGTGCAGCATGGTGCGGAACTTGATGTTGCGCGTGCGCGCCGCGGCCATCCCGAAGAGGCCGAAGACGTTCGCCGACGCGGAGAACTTCGGGAAGAAGAGGTGCTCGATGGCGGCGTACGCGTCGTAGCCGAGCCGGTCCGCGTTCTCGATCTGCTCCAGCACCTCGCCGTACAGCCGGTCGTAGGGCTTGCCGGGCCAGCTCTGGAGCTCCGAGTAGATGCTGAATCTCATCCGTCTCCGTCCTTTCGGAAGCGTGGAAGTGCCAACGACAGCTCGTGCCCGCCGGTGAGGCCGCCGGGGCGGTAGACGAGCACGAGAGCCATGAGTGCGCCGACCGTGAGCGCGGACGTGTCGGTCGGAAGGTTCAGGTGCCAGCCGAAGATGTCGACGCCGTTCTCCGCGGCGGACAGGAACGAGTCGAGCCCGCCGACGGCAAGCGCGCCGACGACGGCGCCGAGCAGGCTGCCCGATCCGCCGACCACGAGCATGGCCAGCGTGATGAACGTCAGGTCGAGATAGAGCGAGTCGATCTCGATCGGCAGGAGGTGGACGTAGAGCCCGCCGGCGAGCCCGGCGAGGGCGCCGGACACCGCGAACGCGAGCAGGCGCTGCCGGTAGATGGAGATTCCCGCCGCCGACGCCGCGGCAGGGTCCTCGCGGGTCGCGCGCAGCTGTCGGCCGTACCGGCTGCGCTGGTACGCGTAGGCGACGACGACGCAGATGAGCGCCCCGATCGCCGCCTGCCAGATGCCCGTCGTCTCGGGAACGGACGAGAACGCGTTCAGCCCGGGCCCGATGCGGTCGTCGTAGCGCAGGACGTTGTTCACGATCTCGAGCACGCCGAACGTGGCGATGCCGGCGGCAAGGCCGGAGAGGCGCATGAGCGGCAGTCCGACCGCGAACGCGAAGGCGAGACCGACGGCGGCGGCAAGCACGAGCGACCACGCGTTGCCGACGTTCGTGTGCAGGAGAAAATGCGCGATCCCGGGCATGATCGCGTTCTTCTGGCCCTCGGGAACGGTGAGGACGCCGGCCGTCCAGACCCCGAGCGCGACGAAGGAGATGTGCCCGAACGAGAGCACGCCCGAGTTGCCGATGAAGACGTACAGCGCGACGACGATCGCCACCTTCACGAGCGTGTCGAGGAAGTACGTCTGCAGCGCCGTCGACACGGCGAGTCCGAGCAGCGCCGTGGCCAGCACGAGCGCGACGGGAGCGGCGAGCTCGACGACGCGCCTCACAGCCGCTCCTCCGAGCCGCCGCGCGCGAACAGCCCGTTCGGCCGCACGAGCAGCACGAGGATGACGGCGCCGAAGAGGAACGTCGGGAGGTACTGGCTCTGGTTCGTCGGCAGGCCGCCGCCGAGGATGCCGCTCGCGAACCCGATGGTGAATCCGCCCAGCGTCGCCGGTATCGGACGGTTCAGGCCGCCGAGCACGACGCCCGCGAGCACGATGATGGTGTCGTCGAGCGCGAAGATCGGCGTCACCTGCGGGTTGCGCGCCGTCAGCATGAACGCCGAGATGGCCGCGAGCAGGCCGGAGATGAGGACGGCGCCGCCGATGACGCGGTTCGCGCGGACGCCGAGCATGCGCGCGGTGCGGAAGTCCATCGCAGCGGCACGCATCTGCAGGCCGACGGACGTCCGCGTGAGCAGGAGCTGCAGCAGCGCGAGGCACACGGCGGCGATGACGATCGAGACGATGGCGATCTTCCGGATCTCGACGCCGCCGATGTCCCACGGCTGGTTCAGCGGCCCGAGCGTCGATGCGACGGTCCCGAGCTGGCCGAACGAGAGCACGGCGATGCTCTGCAACAGGAACGCGATTGCGAACGTCGCCACCAGCATGACCGCCGGCGAGTGCGTCCGCAGCGGCCGGAACACGAGCCGGTCGAGCAGGACCGAGAGTGCGAGCACGACGCCGAAGCAGAGGAGGATGCCGGCCCACGACGGCCACCCCCAGACCGACGCGTACGCGATTGCGTACGCCCCGGCCATGATCAGCTGGCCGTACGCGAAGTTGACGAGCCGCAGCACGCCGAACACGAGGCCGATCCCGACGGCCATCAGCGCGTAGATCCCACCCAGGGACAGCGCGTCGGCGAGCGTCTGCCAGGTGACGGTCATGCGAAGTACGCCGCCACGAGCTTCTCCGTGTCGTCCGCGTCCTCGGGCCCGAGCGTCAGGCGGAGCTCGCCATTCGAGAGCACGTGTGTGCGATCCGCGAGCGCGACCGTCCGCTGCGCGCGCTGCTCCACGAGCAGCACGGCGACGCCTCGCTCGCGGATGGCGGCGAGTGCGTCGAAGACGACGTCGACGAGGCGCGGCGCGAGGCCGAGCGACGGCTCGTCCAGCAGGAGGACGTCCGGCTCGGCGACGAGCGCGCGCGCGATCGCGAGCTGCTGCTGCTGGCCCCCGGAGAGCGCGCCCGCCGGCCGGTGGCGGAACTCGGCGACAACGGGGAAGAAGTCGAGGACGCTCTCGATGCCGCCCGGCGTCCGGCGCGCCGCCAGGCCGAGGCGGAGGTTCTCCTCCACGCTGAGCTCGGCGAAGATGCGGCGACCCTCCGGCACGAGCGCGATGCCGGCGCGCGCGACGTCCTCGGGACGGCGGCCGCGCAGCGACGCGCCACCGAGCCGGATCTCGCCGCCGACGACGGGCGCGCTGCCCATGACCGCGTTCAGCGTCGACGACTTTCCCGCGCCGTTCGGCCCGATGAGCCCGACGATCTCGCCCGGGCGCACCTCGAGGGAGAGCCCGCGCACGGCGTCCACTGCGCCGTACCGCACGCGGAGGCCGTCGAGGGCGAGGGCGGTCATTCCTCGGTCACCGCGCTCTCGCCGAGGTAGGCGGCGGCGACGTCGAGGTTCGCGCGAATCTCGTCCGGTGTCCCGACCGCGAGCGTCTCGCCCTGGTCGAGGACCTGGATGCGGTCGCAGACGTCCATGATCAGCGCCATGTTGTGGTCGATCAGGAGCACGCCGGCACCGTGCTCGTCGCGGACCGAGCGGACGACGGCGGCAAAGTCCGGCACCTCCGCCTCGGGCAACCCGGCGGCGGGCTCGTCGAGCAGGACGTAGTGCGGCTCGGTCGCCAGAGCGCGCGCGACTCCGAGCCGCCGCTCGTCGCCGTGCGCGAGCGTGGCGGCCGGCACGTCTGCGTACGGGGCGAGGCCGAGCAGCTCGAGCAGCTCCTCCGCGCGCCGGGAGGCGTCGCGCTGCGATGCGCCGTTGCCGAGCGCGGAGACGGCGACGTTCTCGCGCACGGAAAGGCCGCGGAACGCGTGGCTGTGCTGGAACGTCCGCGCGAGGCCGTTCCGGCCGCGCCTGCCGGCGCGCCAGCGCGTGATGTCCCGCCCGCCCAGATGCACGCGGCCGCGCGTCGGCCGGTCGAAGCCGCTCAGCACGTTGACGAGCGTGGACTTGCCGGCGCCGTTCGGCCCGATGAGCCCGAGCACCTCGCCGCGCCGCAACTCGAGCGAGACGCCGCGCAGCGCCTGGACCCCGTGAAAGGACCGCGAGATCGAGGAGGCCCGGAGCGACTCTCCGGGCCTCCCGTCCAGCTCGACCTCCGCCGTTCCCACTAGATCTTGGGAACGACCTTTGCGACGACTTCCGCGACGAGCTTCGGAACGTTGTTCTGGATCTCGATTACGCGGTACTGCCGGTGATAGACGCTGTGCAGCTGCGGCGAGAAGCTCACGAGACCGGACAGCGTCGGCACGTCGTGGAACTTCACCATCTTCGCCGCGAGGGCCGCGCCGTTCGTCGAGCCGCCCGCTTCGCGGATCGCGGTCGCGAGCCCGTCGATGGCCGCCGGGCCGGTGACGAAGCCACCGGTCGCAGCGTGGATCTTCTTCGCGAGCGCGTTGATCGCCGGGTTCGGGTCGCCGCCGAACGCATCCGCGTAGGTGACGAAGTAGTAGTTCGACACCTTCGGGCTCTTCGGCAGCCAGTACGTCCCGTCACCGGCCCACGAGTTGAGCACGGGCGTGTTGTTTCCGAGCGTGCGGAGCCCGGTGATCATCGGCGCGAGCGCCTGGTACGCACCCGCGGTCGCCGTCACGATCACGTCGGCCGGATGCGCGTTGATCCGGCTGACCGCGTTCTGCACGTTGTTCCCGTGGAACGCCGGATCCTGGTAGCTCTCCTGGTCGACGATCTTCCCGCCGAGCTGCTTCCAGCGGGCGGCGAAGGCCTGCACGACGTTCTTGAAGTACACGATGACCGTGTCGGTGGCGAGGTCGGCTTTCCGCCAGCCCTTCGCCCATGCGAACTGCGCCATCGCCGAGCCCTCGTCCTGCGCGACGTTGCCGAAGCTGAACGCGAGCGCACCCTTGGCGCCAAAGCGCTTCGGCCCCATCTGATCGGTGCCGATGCACGGCGCGATCGTCAGCAGGCCGGCGTTTATCGACTCCTGCACGACCGGCGCCGCGAGATCGACGTCACACGTGGTGAAGATGACGTTCACGTGCTCGGCGATCAGCTTGTCGGCGCAGCTCTTGGAGACGGCCGCGTTGTCGCCCTGCGTGTCGCACGTCTTGATGACGAGCGGATGGCCGTCGACGCCGCCCTTCGCGTTGATCTGCGCGACGCGGATCTGCGCTGCGGCCAGCGCGGGGCCGTCGAACGGCGCCATGGGGCCGGTCGAGTCGTGCGCCCAGCCGATCACGATCGGGGTGCCGGCGGACGTGCGTGCGGCCGCCGTCGCCGCGACCACGAGCGCCGCAGCGACGACGCCCAGAAGTCCGATCCTTCTCACGTGTACTCCTCTCCGGGAGCGGTCATGCCGCCACCCTCCGTTCCTCCCAGCACTGGACCAGTTGCTGCCTGCCGCGACGAACGACCGTCTCGGCGTCCTCGTCCCAGAGCGAGTCGGGGTACGCGGCGCCGAACGTGCCGTTGTCGGAGAACACCTCGATGTCGTAGAAGCCGTCCCAGCCGGCGCGGTCGAGCGCGGCGAGGATGGCGGGGACGCCGGCGACGCCGTCGCCGGGCAGGACGCGGTCCGCCCACCCGCGGGTCGTCTCGCGCCAGTCGTTCACATGCACGCCGGCGATGAGCGGCGCATGGCGCTCGATCTCGTCGAAGAGATCAGGCGTGTTCCAGAGATGCCAGACGTCGAACTGGATGCCGAGCGCCGGGCACTCGATCTCGTCGACGACGGCGGCGGCGTCGTCGAGCGTATTCAGCGTCGACCACGACTCGCTGCCCTCCGCCTGGAAGGGCTCGAGCGCGATGCGGAGATCGAGGCGCTCGGCCTCGCGCGCCACCTCGCGCAGGCCGCGCAGCGCAGTGGCGCGATCGCCGGGGCCGGTGAAGCAGAGGACGGCCGCCGGCTGGAAGGCCGCGAGGCGTTCGAGCGAGCGCAGGATGGCATCCGTCCGCTCGCGTGGGTCGCCGGGACCGGGCAGCAGCGGGAGCGGCGTGATCGAGGGGACGTGCGGGACGGCGGTGGCGGAGCCGAGGCCGCTGGCGCGGAAGACGGCCAGGGCCTCGTCGTCGGGGCCGTCACCGAGCTTCATCTCCCAGATGCCGATCCCGTCGAGGCCGGCGGCCGCGTAGGTCCGGACGTCGTCCGCGAAGCTCGAGGCGAGCGTGCTCACCTGCGAGACGGAGATCTGCGGCTGGCCCTCGTGTTCCCTCGACACGCCGATGCGTGATCGTGTCACAGGGTTTGACATCTGATCAAGTGTGCTTCTACGCTCGGCCCCGTGGCCGCGGTCCGGCACCGGACGATGGCGGAGGCCGCCCTGGAGCGCCTCCGCGAGTCGATCATCCTCGGCGAGCTGACGCCCGGGACGCCGCTCCGGCTGGAGGATCTCGCCAACCGGCTGGGGATGAGCATCTCGCCCATCCGCGAGGCGGTGCGCCAGCTGGAGGCGCTCGGGCTGGCGGAGCACGTCCCCCATCACGGCGCCAAGGTCATGAGCCTCGACGTGGAGGAGCTGCGCGAGCTGTTCTCCATCCGGCTCGCGGTGGAGACGATGGCGGTCCGCCGTGCGGCGGAGCTGTTCGATCCGGGAGACGAGGAGCGGGCGCGCGCCCACCTGGCGGCGTACGACGAGGCGCGGCATCGCGCGGACACGCGGGCGGCAGTGCGTGAGCACACCGCGTTCCACTTCACACTGTACGAGGCAGCGCGGTCCGGATGGCTGCTGCGGCTCATCCGTCCGTGCTGGGATAGCTGCGAGCGCTACCGGCCGGTGCTCCTCGCCGAGCGGGGCACGACGCAGGACCGCCACGAGGAGCTCGACGTGGAGCTGCTCCAGGCGTGCGCCGGACACGACGCCGAGCGCGCGGCGGCGGCGTTCCGCGCGCACCTCGAGCTGGCGAGCGACATCTACGCCGTCGAGCTCAAGGGCCGCAGCATCTTCGCGTTCTAGCGTCGTGCGCCGCGTGCTGGTGACGGGCATGTCGGGGACCGGCAAGTCGACCGTGCTCGCCCAGCTCGCGATTCTCGGGTTCGACGTCGTCGACACCGACGAAGGCGAGTGGACGATCTGGTCGGACGATGACGACGGCTACGTGTGGCGCGAGGCGCTGATCGCCGACCTCCTGGCGCGGAGGCGCGAAAGGACGCTCTACGTCTCCGGGACCGTCTCGAACCAGCGGCGCTTCTACGAGAGCTTCGACGCCGTCGTGCTGCTGAGCGCCCCGGCCGACGTGCTTCTCGCGCGGATCGCGGAGCGGACGACGAACGACTACGGCAAGGACCCGCACGAGCGCGCGCTCATCCTCGAGCACATCGCTTCCGTGGAACCTCTCCTCCGCGCCGGCTGCACGCACGAGCTCGACGCGACCGAGCCGGTCGCCCGCATCGTTGAGCGGCTGATCGAGATCGGCGGCAACTAGCCCTCGGTGGACCCACCTCCATCCCCCCACCCTCTTTGGGTGGGGTTGATTGTGGGGTCGGCGCCGTCGCGACCTGTTGCCGGGTTCGGTAACGAAAGGCGAAAACCTCGTCGACAGCTCAGCGTGCGACGAACCCGCGAGCCTTCGCGAGCGCACGCTCGGCGAGCGGGGGCGTCAGCAGCTTCTTCGCGACGAGCGTCCCCGAGCCGGCGCCGAGGCCGGGGCCGGGCCATGTGCTCGCGCCGATGTGCCACAGGTGGTCGACCGGCGTCGTGTGCCCCGTGCTGCCCGGAAACGGCCGCCACAGGAAGTTCTGGTCGAGCGACAGCGCGCCGCCGTACGGATCGCCGCGGTGCAGGTTGACGTTCATGCGCTCGAGGTCGTGCGGGCCGAGCGCGACCCGTTCGACGATCGACGAATCGAGGTTCGGGATGTGCCGCGCGAGCCTCGCCTGGATGCGGTCTGCATAACGCTCGCGCAGATCGTCGTTCCACTCGATGCGCGACGGCAGCTCCTGCAGCTGGATCCACAGCAGCCCCTTGCCGTCGGGCGCACGCGACGGATCCATCGTCAGCGGCTGCCCGACGACGATCGTCCCTTCTTCGGGGAGGAGCCCGCGCTCTGCCTCGTTCACCGCGCGCGAGACGCCGTCGAGCCCGGGCGTCACGTGCACGATCGCCGTCCGGTCCAGCCGCTCGTCGCAGTCCCAGCGCACGGGCTCCGACAGCGCGTAGTGGATCTGCATCTCCGCGCGCCCGTAGCGGAAGCGGCGCGCACCACTCGGTGCGTCGCCGTCGAGCAGCCGCTCGTACAGCTGCGTCGGCGTGACGTTGGCGATGACCGCTCGCTCCGCCTCGACGAGCTCGCCGCCGACCTGCACGCCGACGGCGCGCCCGCTGCGGACGACGATCCGCTCGACATCCCGCCCGGTCTCGCACACGCCGCCGTTGTCGCGGATGAGCTGCACGAGGGCGTCCGCGAGCTTCGCGCCGCCACCGCGCGGGATCGGCATGCCGCCCTCCTGCACGGCGACGGCGATCACCTGCGTCATGAAGCCGGACGACGCAGCGTCGGGACCGAGCCCGGTGTGCAGGACCCACGGCGCGAGGACGCCGTGCGCGCGCTCGGACGCGAACGTCTGCTGCAGCCAGTCGCGGCTCGACTGCAGCATGTCGCCGGTGAACTCCGCCACGCCGGCCTTGCCGAGCCGCCGGTACGCCTTCGCCGCGAGCGCCAGTCCCTGCGCGCTCCAGAGCTCGGTGCCCAACAGCCCGAACGCGAGGTCCGCGTTGGGGAAGAAGCGGGCCAGCACGTCCGGCCACTCCGGCCCGAGCTCGCCCGCGTTTCCCTCCGCGTCGCGCAGCAGGAAGGCGGCGGAGCCGTCGGGGAACGCCGTCGCCGTCGGCAGATCCGTGTTCAGGTACTCGAGCCCACGGGCGGCGAGGTCGCCGGCCAGCTCCGCGTGCGCGGCGCCGCCGACCCAGAGCGGGTGCCACGCGCTGAAGACGTCGTGCAGGTACCCCGGCTTCGTCAGCTCCGCGGTGCGGATGGCGCCGCCGAGCCATTCGTTCCGCTCCAGCACGCAGACGCGCCAGCCGGCACGGGAGAGGAGCGCGCCGCAGGCGAGCGAGTTGACGCCGCTGCCGACGATGACGGCGTCGTAGTCGGCCATTACATCCCGGGGCCGGAGACGCCGCCCCACTCCTCGGGAGCGAGGTCGGCGATCGACTGCGAGAACGTCCAGCGGTGCCCGCCCGGATCTTCGGCGGTGTACTGGCGCTCGCCGTACGGATAGTCGGCGGGGGGGCTGAGGATGCGCGCGCCCCACAGCAGCGCGCGCCCGTGATGCGCGTCGACGTTCTCGACGCGAACCATCATCGAGTGCGCGCCGCACCCGCCCGATGCCTCGCCGTCAACGACGACCACCGCGCCGGCGCCGACGAGGAGCTGCGCACGATGGCCCTTCGCCTCCCAGCGCTCGACGAACCCGAATGCATTGCAGAGCCAGTCCACCGCGGGCCGGACCTCCGGGTACACGAGCACGGGGATGACCGTGCTCGGCGGCATCGTCCGGTTCCTCACCGGCCCTCCTCCGCGAGCGCCCGGAACTCGTCGTCGGTCACGAGGCCGCGCTTGCGCATGCCGAGATCCTTCACCTTCGCGAGCACGTCCGCACGCCGGTCGTCCGGGATGTCGAGCCCGAGCTCTTCCGCCTTGATGCGGATCGAGTCGAGGCCGCTCTTCTTGCCGAGCACGAGACGGCGCTCCGCGCCGACGAGCGCGGACGAGTACGGCTCGATCGACGGCGGGTCGTGGAACTGCGACGCGACCGCGCCCGACTCGCGGCGGAAGAGCGTCTCGCCGGTCACCGGCTTCCACGGCTCGAGCGCATAGCCGGAGAGCTCCTGCACGCGAGCGGACACCTCGCGGACGCGGTCGAGCCGGATATTCGAGTCGACCCCGTACAGTGCCCGCAGCGTGAGCGACACCTCGCCGAGGTTCGCGTTCCCGGCGCGCTCCCCCATGCCGTTGATCGTCCCGTGCACCCAGGTCG
>JAFALP010000228.1 GCA_019234175.1 Actinomycetota bacterium
GCGCCCACGCCTCCTGGAGCTGCTCGAGCTCGACGTCGGGTGGCTCGGCCGCGGGAGCGGCAGCCGCCTTCGGCGTGGGCTTCGCCGCCGGCGCGGGCGTGGTCGCCGCCTGCGGATGGGTTCCCTGTTCGAGCCGCTCCAGCCGGAATGCGACCGACTCGCGGGACAGATCGCTCGCCGGCCGCGTCACCTTCACGAGCGCGAGCTCGAGCGGCAGCCGCGGGTCGCCGCCCTGGCGCATGTCGTCCACCGCCACCGCGAGCAGGTCGAGCAGCCGGATGACGGTCGGCTCTCCGAGCTGGTTCGCCTGTGCGCGCAGCCGCTCGCGCGCCTCCTCGGTGACCGGCAGCGACTCCTGCACCTCGCCCATGTGCTGCATGAGGAGCAGCTGGCGCGCGTGCTCGATCAGCTCGGTGACGAGCCGGCCGATGTCGTGACCCTGTTCCGAGAGCTCCTCCACGAACGTGAGCGCGCCGGCGGTGTCGCGGTCGATGACGAGATCGCACAGCCGGAAGAGCGCCTCCTCCTCGACGGTTCCGAGCAGCTGCAGCACGGACTGTACGCTGATGTCGTCCTCCGTCGCCGCCGCCAGCTGGTCGAGCGTCGACTCGGCGTCGCGGTACGAGCCGCGCGCCGCGCGCGCGACGAGCGCGAGCGCCTGGTCGGGCACCTGGATCTGCTCCTTGTCCGCGATCATCCGCAGCCGCTTCAGCAGGTCCTGCAGGCGCGGCCGCTGGAACACGAACGTCTGGCAGCGCGACCGCACCGTGGGCAGCACCTTCGACAGGTCGGTCGTGCAGAAGACGAAGACGAGGTGGGGCGGCGGTTCCTCGATGAGCTTCAGGAGCGCGTTCCAGGCGGCATCGGTGAGCTGATGCGCCTCGTCGAGGATGTAGACCTTGTAGCGGCCCTCGACCGGCTGCAGCAGCCCGCGGTCGCGGATCTCGCGGACGTCGTCGATGCCGCGCTGCGACGCCGCGTCCATCTCGATGACGTCGAGCGACGTCCCGGCGGCGATCGCGAGGCAGGCGTGGCACGTTCCGTCCGGCGTCACCGTCGGGCCCTGCGCACAGTTCAGGCTCTTCGCGAGGATGCGCGCGAGCGACGTCTTGCCGGTGCCGCGCGGGCCCGCGAAGAGATACGCCTGCCGTACCTGGTCGGCGGCGATCGCGTTCGTCAGCGTGCGCACGACCGCCTCCTGGCCGACCACTTCCGCGAACGTCTGCGGACGGTATTTCCGATACAGGGCAGCCATCGACCGATTCTAGGCGGTGGCGTCGGCTAAGCCGCCGCCACCTCTTCTCGACGTCGCGAGCGACGCCGAGGGGCCGGGCTGCCCGCGCACCTGGAAGGGAATGCTTAGCGCTGCTTCCTTCCGGACCTGACGCGGTTCACATGCTCCCACTGCGCGGAGCCCGACCCGCGCGGAGTGTAGCTTTGCGCCTCGTGGACGCCCGGACGGCGCTGCTCGGCAGGCTCTTCGACCACGCGCCGATGTTCCCACCGGCGAGCATGCCGCTCGCCGATGCGGTGGCGGAGGACGAGCGCGCGCAGGCGAGCCCGGATGCGTGGCTCCTCGGCCGCTTCGTCGTCCCCGAGGGCACCGAGGTCGACGGCCGCGAGCTGGCGATCGTCGCCGGCGGCCGCGAGCGGCAGGGCGACGTCACCTACGTCGAGGGCGTCTCGAAGATCCGGTGCGGCGGCGCCGTCATCCCGTCGGCGGAGGAGCTCGCGGGCTTCGTCCGCCGGTGCCGCGCACAGGGGATCGTGTTCAAGGCGACCGCCGGCCTCCACCACGCGTACCCGACCGCCGCCGGCGAGCATGGGTTCCTCAACCTGCTCGCCGCCGCCGTGTTCGGCGAGGAGGAGGCGGCGCTGCGCGCGCCGCACGGCGCGTTCGAGCTGGACGCGGATTCCTTCCGGTGGGGCGAGCGCCGCGCCGGCGCGGACGAGCTCTCCGACGTCCGCCGCACGCTGCTCCACTCGATCGGCTCGTGCTCGTTCTTCGAGCCCGTCGGCGAGCTGCACGAGCTCGGGATCCTATGACCGGCTTCGGCGCACTCGCCGACGGAGGGCTCGCCTGGTGCGAGGACGGCGAGGTCGTCGACCTGCGCGCGCTCGGCGACGTGTTCGCGCAGCCGACGCTGAACGCGCTCATGGCGTCGGGGCGCCATGCGTGGCGCGAGGCGATCGACGTCGCGCGCTCGCACGACGGGCCGCGCCCGCAGGCGCCGCGGATGCGACTGCCCTTCGACGTCGCCGACTATGTGGACTTCTACGCGTCCAAGGAGCACGCGTCGAATCTCGGCCGCATGTTCCGGCCCGACCAGGAGCCGCTTCTCCCCAACTGGGTCTGGCTTCCCGTCGGGTACCACGGGCGCGCGGGCACCGTCGTCGTCAGCGGCACGGACGTCGTCCGTCCGAGCGGCCAGCTGCGCGCGGGCGAGTGGGGTCCGTCGCAGCGGCTCGACGTCGAGCTCGAGCTCGGCTTCGTCGTCGGCGTCCCGTCCCAGGAGCCGCTCGGCACCGCCGACTTCGCCGACCACGTCTTCGGCGTGGTGCTCGTGAACGACTGGAGCGCGCGCGACATCCAGGCGTTCGAGTACGTCCCGCTCGGGCCGTTCCTCGGCAAGTCCTTCCGGACGTCGATCTCCGCCTGGGTGACGCCGCTCGCCCTGCTCGAGCCGCGGCGCGTCGAGGCGCCGCAACAGGATCCGCCGCCGCTGCCGCACCTCGCCGGCGGCCGCGACTGGGCGCTCGACCTCGACCTGTCCATCGAGCTGAACGGCGAGGTCGTCTCGCGCGGCAACGCCCGCAGCCTGTACTGGACGATGCCGCAGATGCTCGCGCACGCGACGTCGAACGGCGCGACGGTGCGCACCGGGGATCTGATGGCGACGGGGACGATCTCGGGCCGGGAGCCAGGCACGGAGGGGTCGCTCATCGAGCTGTACGGCAACACGCGTTTCCTCGCAGACGGCGACGAGATCGTCCTGCGCGCGACGCTCCTCGGCGACGTGCGCGGCCGCGTCGTCGGTTGAATCGCGAGTCAGTCCGCGAACGTAAAGTCGGTTACATTCGCTGCGTCGCCCAGGGTGCAGCGGACCGCAAGACCGCTGCACCCAGGGGCGTTTATGCGGCTGAGTATCCCTCGCGCCGAAGCAGCGTGCGTGCGAGCTCGGCGTTGTCGCCGCCGGAGACGAGGATGACGAGCACGCCGCCGTACTCGGGCGACACGTGACGCAGCTCGAAGTCCTCGATGTTGATCCCCGCCGCGCCCAGTGTCTGCGTGATGCGCGCGAGCACGCCGGGCTTGTCGGGAACGCGCACGCGGATCCGGTTCAGCATCTTCGCCTCGGTGCGGTAGGCGTACTCGAGCATGCGCGTGCGCGCGCTCGCCGCTGAGCCGATCCATGCCTCGATCGCGTCGCGCTCGCCGGCTCGGACGGCGCGCTCGATCTCGTCCAGCTCGCTGCCCAGCTCCGCGAGGGCGGAGGCGATGAGGTCTCCGTTGTCGACGAAGATGTCCGCCCACACGGCCGCGTTCGCGCCCGCGACCCGCGTCATCTCGCGCAGCGACGCGCCTGCGTAGTTGAGCGCGTCGTCGCCCGTGCGCGCCACGGCGCGCATGAGGAGGTTGGCGAGCGCGTGCGGCAGGTGGCTCGTGACGGCGAGGAGCCGGTCGTGCTCGGCCGGATCGAGGCGCACGGTGCGCGCGCCGATGGCGGTGACGAAGCGCTCGACGACGTCGATTCGATCCGCGGCGGCGAGGGGCGACGGCGTGAGGAACCAGATGGCGCCGTCGAAGAGATCCGCGCTCGCGCGCGCGGGGCCGCCGGTGGCGCCGCCGGCGAGAGGGTGGCCGGCGACGAAGCGGGGATCGTCCACCGACGCGAGCGCGCGCTTCGTCGACCCGACGTCGGTGACCGTCGCCTGCGCCGCCGCCGCCAGGACCGCGCCCACCGTCTCCGCCAGCGCACCCACCGGCACGGACACGACGACGAGCTCGGCGCCGTCCACGGCGTCGGCGAGCGAGGACGCGCGCTCGACGGCCGAGCCGCGCAACACTGCGGGGTCGATATCCCAGCCGCGGACGGAGCCGACGCCGGCGCGCCGCGCCGCCAGCGCGACCGACGTCCCGAGCAGGCCGGTGCCGACGATCGCGAGCCGCGCAACCGGCGATCGCGCGGGGGTCGCGGACGGAGCGGGCCGCGCCTCACCGCGCGACTCCTGCTTCATCACGTCGAGGACGGCGGCGAAGAGCGAACGTACCGCCGGCTCTCCGAGCGGGCCGCCGTTGGCCCGGGCGAGCTCGTCCAGGAGCTCGGCCTCCCGGGCGGCGTCGATCAGCGGCTGCCCGGTCTCCTCCTTGCGCTCGCGCACCTTGCGAACGAGCTCCAGACGCCGGTTCAGCGCCTCGAGCACCTCCCGGTCGATGGCGGAGATGCGGCTGCGGAGGTCTGCGAGGTCGTCGGCCACGGTTTCGAAACCGTACCCGGGGACACGTGCACGACATGAGAATTGCACCGGTTTTCGCACTCGCCGCTGCCCTGCTTCTCGTGGGCGGCGCGCAGGCGGCGACGGCGACCGGGCCGTCGGTGACCGCACACGGGCAGCTCCTGCAACTCGCCCGCGTCCACTCCAACCAGAGCAGCAACTGGTTCGGCTACAACCAGGGCACGCTCGAGCAGGGATCGAAGCTCTTCAACTCCATCACCGGCGACTGGACCGTGCCGACGGTCAGCCAGCACACCGCGGGGCAGGCGGAGGACTCCTCCGACTGGATCGGCATCGGCGGCGGGTGCGTCGACGCCGGGTGCACGGTCACCGACAGCACGCTCATCCAGACGGGCACCGAGCAGGACGTCGCCGCCGACGGCACGACGTCGTACTCCGCGTGGTGGGAGCTCGTTCCCGTCACGTCGATCACCATCTCGACCATGGCGGTCTCTCCCGGCGACCACATGCACGCGTCCATCGCCGAGCTCGTGCCGAACTCGAACGTCTGGACGATCACCATCCAGGACGTGACGCGGAACGAGAGCTATTCGATCACGGTGCCGTACAGCTCCACGCACCTCACGGCCGAGTGGATCGAGGAGACTCCGCTCGTCATCGGCACGAATGCGGGCTTCGCCTCGCTTCCCGATCTCACGAGCCCCGTGTTCGACAACGCGACGACGAACGGCGCTCCGGCGAACCTGAAGTCGTCGGAGGAGATGGATCTCATCGACTCGAACGGCACCGTCATCGGCGCGCCCTCGGCGCCCGATCCCGACGCCGACGGGTTCAACGCGTGCACGTGGGCGACCACGTGCGGCGCGCCGTCGTCCTCGTAGCTCAGTCCAGCAGCAGGGTGAGGAGAGCCTTCTGCACGTGCAGACGGTTCTCCGCCTGCTGCCAGACGGCCGACTGACCGCCGTACAGCACGTCGCCGGAGATCTCCTCGCCGATGTGCGCCGGCAGACAGTGGAGGACGACGGCGTCGTCAGCGGCGGAGGACAGCAGGTCGGCGTCGATGCCGAAGCCGGCGAAGTCCTGCAGGCGCCGCTCGCGCTCGCCCTCCTCGCCCATGCTCGTCCACACGTCGGTGTAGAGCACTTGCGCTCCTGAGGCCGCCTCGTACGGGTCGCTCGTCAGCGCGACGTCGCCGCCGAACGCGACCGCTGCGCCGAGCGCGCCGGGCCCCGGCTCGTAGCCGCGCGGCGACGCGCACACGACTTCGGCGCCGAGCGCGGAGCACGCGACGAGGAGCGACGCGGCCACGTTGTTGCCGTCGCCGACGTACGCGACCTTCACGCCGGCGAGGTCGCCGAACCGCTCGCGGATGGTGAGCGCGTCGGCGAGCGCCTGGCACGGATGCTCGGCGTCGGTGAGCGCGTTGACGACCGGAATCGACGCGTGTGACGCGAGCGTCTCCAGGTCGTCCTGCGACGCCCAGCGGACGGCGAGGCCGTCGAGATAGCCGGAGAGGACGCGGGCGGTGTCCTCGAGCGACTCGCCGCGCGACAGCTGCAACTCGCTCGCGTTCAGGGGCACGGCGGAGCCGCCGAGCTGCTCCATCGCCACCGCGAACGAGACGCGCGTGCGCGTCGACGGCCGCGCGAACAGCAGGCCGAGCGAGCGGCCGGGGAGGAGACGGTGCTCGATGCCGTTCTTCTGCGCAGACTTCAGCTGCTCGGCGAGGTCGAGCACGAGGCGGAGCTCGTATGCCGTCCACGTCGTCAGCGTCGTGAAGTCGCGACCCACGAGCGCGCGCGTGGTGTCGGCGAGCGTGCGCGCACCGAGCCGCAGGCGCGCGTCGTGCAGCGCCGCCTTGACGCCGCCGGGGCCGGGCGCCGGCCGCGGCGCGACGCGCTCGGGCGCCGCGAACGTCCCGTTGCGCACCGTCGCCGCCACCTGCTCGTGCGCGTCGCGGAAGGCGACGCCGTTCTTGACGAGCTCCTCGGCGGCGTCGGTCGCGCGCAGGAGCGGATCGGACACGGCGGCGGTCAGGCGCTCGTGGTTGGGCTCGAGGCCGCCGACGAGCGCGCCGAGCGCCGACAGCGCGCCGCGCACGTCGTGCCGCGTCTGGAAGAGCGGCGTCTTGTCCTCCTGCAGGTCCTTGTCGTACGCGAGCGGAAGGCCCTTCACGACGGCGAGCAGGCCGGTCAGTCGCCCGATGGCCGTCCCGGCCTTGCCGCGCGCGAGCTCGGCGACGTCGGGGTTCAGCTTCTGCGGCATCATCGACGAGCCCGTCGACGCCGACAGCGGCAGCGCGACGAACCCGAACTCGGACGTGCACCAGAG
Source organism: Actinomycetota bacterium (assembly GCA_019234175.1). Taxonomy (GTDB): domain Bacteria; phylum Actinomycetota; class Thermoleophilia; order Gaiellales; family Gaiellaceae; genus Palsa-739. The sequence goes on from JAFALP010000228.1 coordinate 6,790, forward strand.
CACGATCTCCTCGCCGATGCGCGAGAGATGCGTGAACAGCACCGCTGCCGCGTACAAGTAGTCGAGCGCGAAGTCGCGGTCGGCGACGGCGTCGAGCGAGTTGCGCATCGCCGGCTCCGGCAGCGGAAGGTCGAGCGTCGACCCGGCGAGCGCGCCCGCACCCAGCGGGCTCGGGGCGCTCGCCGCTGCCGCGTGCCCGAAGCGCGACCGGTCGCGCTCGAGCATCTCCACCCACGCGTGGAGGTGATGTCCGAAGGTCACGGGCTGTGCGCGCTGCAGGTGCGTGTAGCCGGGCAGCGGCGTCTCCGCCTCGCGGTCGGCGAGGTCGAGGATGGTCTCCGTCAGCCGCGCGATCGCCGCGTCCGCCTCGGCGGCGGCGTCCTGGACGTACAGGCGCACGGCGGCGGCGACCTGGTCGTTGCGCGAGCGGCCGGCGTGGATCTTCCGGCCGACGGGGCCGAGCAGGCCCTCGATCGCCGAGTGCACGTCCTCGTACTCGCGCAGGAACGCGGCGCCGTCGTCCGCGATCGTCGCGAGGCGCGTCTCCACCTCGGCGAGCTCGCCGTCGTCGAGGATGCCGGCGGCGTGCAGCCGCTGTGCGTGGACGGACGTGGCGGCGCAGTCGTACGGGAGGAGCTCGTCGTCGTCGGCGCGCAGGAACGCGTCCACGTCCGGATCGAGCGCGACGCCGGTGCGTGCGGCCCAGAGCGTCATGCCGGCACCTCGAGCAGCGGGTGGCCGTGCGCGGCGAGGAAGCGCCGCGTGTCGGCGATGTCGTTGTTCTTCAGCATGAGCTGGCCGATGCGGTCGGTGGCGCTGAACGCGGTGGCGCTGCGCTCCATGCTGAGGCGCTCTGGGTCGTAGGTGAGCTCGCCGCGCGTGTCGAGGATCGTGTAGTCGTCTCCGCGCCGCAGCTCGATCG
>JAFALP010000053.1 GCA_019234175.1 Actinomycetota bacterium
CGGTCGTCGTCGGCGTCGTGGTCGTGGTCGTGGTGCCCGTCGTCGTCGTGGCGGGTGTGGTCGTGGTCGTCGCAGTCGTCGTCGGCTTGGTGGTCGTCGCCGCGGTCGTCGTCGGCGCCGTGGTCGTCGCCGGCTCGGTGGTCGTCGCCGGCGCCGTGGTCGTCGTCGCCGCCGTGGTCGTCGACGTCGTCGTCGTCGTCCCGATCGGGCTCGCGAGCTCACCGCTCTGGTTCAGTGCGCCGTCGATCTGCTGCTGAACGGCGTTCACCTGGGCGGCCACGGCTGCCGGCGTTCCGTTCGCGCCCAGGGCCGGCAGCGCGTTCAGCTGTGTCAGCGCCGACTCGAGCTTCGCCACCAGGTCCTGCGACGGCTCGCGCGCGAGCGTGACGACGATCTGATCCGCGATCGCGGTGGTCAGGCACGCGGGGCAGTTCGAGTTGAGCGCGCCGGCAGCGTCGATGGGCGCGATGACCGCACTCCGGCCGACGACCAGGACGACCTGGAACGACACCGCCACCGTCGTGCACGCTTTGCAGCTCGCGAGCGCGAAGGCCGAGTTCGTGTTCGTCACGGGCGCGCCCTTGTCCACGGTGACGAGGGCGTAGGCGACGTCGTAGACGACGCCGCCGTCCTTCGTGTTGGCGGCGACGGCCTGGGTGCCGCCCGGTCCCGGCGCCGACGGCAGCTGGAAGGGGAACGCGACCGCCTGCGCGGCGGGTTGCGACGCGGTCGTCGTGGTGGCACCGGTCGTGCTCGTCGTCGCGGTCGTCGTCGTCGTCGCGGTCTCCGGCGTCGTCGCGGTCGCGGGCGCGGCCGATGCCGACGGATCGGGCGCGGTGCTGCTGAGAACGGCGATCGCGGGCTTTCCGTGCGGGCCTTCGACGACGAAGAGGGCGGGATGCCGCTTCGTCGCACCCCCGACCGGGATCATCGCGACGGCGAGATGCGTGCCGGGTGTGAGGCGCACGTGCGCGGCGGGCTGCGCGACCGGGGAAGGCGCAGGACCGCGCGGCGACGACACGAGCGACGCGAAGCTCGTCAACGTGCCGCTCGCCTCCGGCCGCACGGGCTGATACTGCCCGGCCGGCCACATCGCCCACGCGGACGCGCTCGCGGCGCCCGCCGCACAGACGACGAGCGCCGTCCGCCGTATCGGGCGACCGGCGCTCCACAACCGCCCCTTGTCCCACCCCATGCGCACGAGCCGCTGCGTGACGAGCGCGCTGCCCAGCACGGGGAGGACGAGCGCGACGAGTCGCAGCACGGAGGCGAGAGCGCCGGTCGTGCTCTCGTGGGTCATGCCGGACGCGATCGAATGGCCGCTGTCCCACGCGCTCGTGAGCAGCCGCGGCAGCAGGAGGACGGCGCCGAGCATGAGGCTGAGGAGCACCGGGACGACGACGAGCACCCACAGGGTGACGAGCGCGCGCGCTCGGCCTGTCAGCGCGGTCGGCTCGCGGCGCCGCCACGGCAGCAGACGGCGCAGTGTCGGACCGATGTGCGCGTACAGGTCGGGGATGCCTGTCGCATCCGCGAGGATGTGGTACCCGTCCGAGCGGATCACCGGCGAGAGGTTCTTCACCATCATCAGCAGCTGGAGCGCGACGAGCAGGAGCAGCGCGTCCACACGCCACGCGAACCAGACCGCGACCGTCACGACCGCGACGATGGCGTTGAAGTAGATGCCGCCCAGGTCGACGCGCAGACGGTCTCGACGAGGCAGTCGGTACGCATCCGTGACGTCCGTGTAGAACGCGGGCCAGACCATGTAGATGCCGGCGCCCATGCCACCGGGCTGCGCCCCGCCGTAGCGGCACGCGGCCGCGTGGCCGAGCTCGTGGAACGCAGCCGACGCGACGGCGAGCGCGAAGACGAGCAGCAACAGCGTCGGCCGGTGGAACGCCTGGCTCGTCGCCGACCCGACCCCCTTGTCGAAGAGGACCCACCAGGCGACCCCTGCGAAGCACGCGACCATCGGCCACACGAGCCAAGGCGTGAAGAGGACCGTGAACGGGGCGGTGAGGATGCGCGTCACCTTCGGGCTCGTGACGAGCACCTTCCAGCGGAGCGCGAGCAGCGGGTTCCGGCGCGGCGGCGCGAGATGCTCGCTGCCCGCGAGCAGGCCGCGTGCGCCGAGCTTCTCCGCGAGCCGGCTCACCTGATCCGCATCGAGCCGCCTGCCGAGCCGTTCCGTGAGAATGACGGCGAGGTCGGACGCGGTGCGCGTGCCGTCGACCGCCTCGAGCAGCGCGTACATGAGCGTCCCCAGCTGGACGACCTGGCCGTCGGCGCGCCGGACGAGCGCGACGCCGTCGCGGTAGCCGGAGCCCTGGAGGTCGCCGAGGAGCTCGACGCCCGCCGCCCGGCCGGGAATCGCTTCCGGCCGGGCGGCGGTCCGATTCGTCGTCGCGGTCATCTCGCCGCGAAGGCGTTACTTCTGCTCGACGTCGGCGGTCTGCTCGGCCGTCGCATCTGCAGTCACCCCGTCGAGGTGCTGCGAGATGTCGACCTGCTGCGGCGCGACCGCCTCGGCACCCGCGCCCTGCGAACCGACGTTCGCCGCCACGGCGGCGTCGATCGGTGCGGCGACGTTCGCGTTCGCCGCCACGCCGCCGTCGATCGGCGCCGTCAGGTCGGCGTTCGCGTGGATGTTCACCTGCGCGTCGAGCAGGCTTCCGCCGCTGAGGAGCGACTCGACGCCGCCCGTCGTGCTCGACGCGGCGTCGCCCGCTGCACCGGCAGCCGCGCCCGCGGCTGCGCCGGCGGCCCCTGCCGCTGCTCCGGCGGCGTCTCCTGCCGCCCCGGTGGCAGCGCCGGCGACGTCGCCGACCGTGCCGCCCGCGGCATCCGTCGCGGGCGCAGTTTCCGGCGCCCCCGCCACCGTGCCGGCGGCCTCCGTCGCGGAGGGCGTCCCGGCGGCGGTCGGCGTGGGTGCACCCGTCTCGGTGCCGCCGGCCGTGCCACTCGTGTTCTGGTCGATGGTCGCGTGCTGCGGCGCGACGGCATGCGCCGTCACGTCGCTCATGCCCTGGTCGATCGATCCCTGCTGCTGCGCCTCGCCGACTGCCTGTGCGTCGGGGCTGAGGACGTTCGCCGCCGCCGACGCCTCGATCGGGGCCGCGACGTTCAGGTTCGCCGCCGCCGCGAGATCGACCGGTGCCGCTAGGTCGAGACCGAGGTCGACGTTCGCGTTCACGTCCAGCAGGGACATGACTTCCTTGTTCGGAAGCGAGACGGCATCCTCCGCCTCGACCTCGTCGTCGGAGACGCGCTTCTCGTCCTTCATCCTGACCTCCCTCGTCGTTTCCCGCTTCAAGGGGGAACGGATGCGCCGAGACTCGGGTTACTCGCCGCCTACGATGGGGCCGGGGTGTACCTGTTCCACTACCACCTGGTGACGAGCCGCGTCCGCGAGGTCGAGGCGCGGTACATCGGCAAGCTCGGGTTCGACCTGGTGGGGCGGCATGGCCGTATCGGCGAGGACCTGCGCTCGTTCGAGTCCGGCTCCTCGTGGGCGGAGCTGGACCGGATCGGCTTCAAGCTGCGCCTCTCCGAGCTGGAGCTCGGCGCCGTGAACGTCGTCGTCCAGCCGGGACAGTGGCCGCTCCCGCGCGTCGACCACCTCGGGCTCGCGCTCCACGAGGACGAGTTCGAACGGGCCATCGGCCGGGCGGAGGAGTCGGGCCTGCGCGTGCAGGAGCACGGCGGCCGGCGCACGTTCGTGTCCACGAACGCGGGCTACCGCCTGGAGCTGCATCCGCCGCGCGACTGGATCGACGAGCTCATGCAGGAGTCCGACCGGCTGTGGCTGTCGGAGCTGCACCTGAAGGCGGACGATCCCCTCGGCAAGGCGGACGCGCTCGCGCACGTCCTCGACTGCGAGCGCATCGGGCCCAACGTCGAGATCGGGGAGACGGTCGTCCGCTTCACGAACGGCGGCCCGCAGGGGCGGCCGGAGCTCGAAGCCGAGATGTTCGGCTGACCCGACCCCTAGACTCGCTGCCTTGACGAAGGACGCACGCACGTACGAGGACGCCGGCGTCTCGCTCGCCACCGCGAGTGCCGTCGTCGAGCGGCTGCGCGCCGCTGTGGAGTCGACCGGCGCGACCGGCTTCGGCGCGTTCTCCGGCCTCTTTCCGCTCGACGACCGGCGCCTGCTCGCGGCCTCGACCGACGGCGTCGGCTCCAAGCTCATGCTCCACCGGCGCGCGGGAACGCTGCGCTGGGGCGGGATGGATCTCGCCGCGCACTGCATCGACGACGTCATCTGCAGCGGCGCGGAGCCGCTGTTCCTCCTCGACTACGTCGCCGCCGCGCACATCGACCTGGAACAGGTGGCCGAGCTCGTCGAGGGCGCGGCGGAGATCTGCCGCGCCGCCGGCTGCGCGCTAGTCGGCGGCGAGACGGCGGAGCTCCCCGGCATCTACCAGGAGGAGGAGCTCGACTTCGCCGGTACCTGTGTCGGCATCGTCGGCCGCGACGAGCTCATCGACGGGTCGCGCTGCGTGGCGGGCGACGTGATCGTCGGCTTCCCCTCCGACGGGCTGCACACGAACGGCTTCTCGCTCGTGCGAACGCTGGGCGACCTGCCGCGCGAGTTCCTCGCGCCGCACCGCCTCTACCTCGACGACGTGCGCGCGCTGCGCAAGCAGGCCGATGCGAAGGCGCTCGCGCACGTGACCGGCGGCGGCATCGTCGGCAACCTCGAGCGCGTCCTTCCCGAGGGCGTGCACGCGCGCATCGACTGGGACGCGTGGGAACGGCCGCCCGTCTTCGCCTGGATCGCGGAGCGCGGCGTCCCGGAGGAGGAGGCGCGGCGCGTCTTCAACCTCGGCATCGGCATGTGCGCGGTCGTCCCGGAGGCGCCGCCGGGCGCGCTCGTGATCGGAACGCTCGAGTGATCGGCGTGCTCGTTTCGGGCGAGGGGACGAACCTGCAGGCGCTCGTGGACGCCGGCCTGCCGATCGTCGCCGTCGCCTCCAACCGCGCCGACGCGCCCGCGCTTCGCCGCGTCGCCAACTCGGCGGTGTTCGACCTCGCCGACTACGACACGCGGGAGGAGCGCGACGCGGCGATGGCGGACTGGCTCTCGGACGAAGGCGCGACGCTCGTCGTCCTCGCCGGGTACATGCAGCTGCTCACGCCCGCGTTCCTCGACCGCTTCCCGGACGCGGTCGTGAATGTCCACCCCTCCCTCCTGCCGGAGTTCCCGGGGCTGCACGCGGTCGAGGACCAGCTCGCCGCCGGCGTGAGCGAGTCGGGGGCGACGGTGCACATCGTCGACGAGGGCGTCGACAGCGGCCCCGTGCTCGCGCAGGAGCGCGTGCCGGTGCTTCCCGGCGACACGCCGGCGTCGCTGCACGAGCGAATCAAGACCGTGGAACATCGACTCCTCCCGAAGGTGGTGGCCGAGCTGTGCGCGCGCTGATCTCGACCTACGACACGACCGGACTCGACGTCTTCGCCCGCGGCCTCGACGAGCTCGGCGTCGAGCTCGTCACCACCGGCGGGCACACCGATGCGTTCCTGCGCGGG
>JAFALP010000229.1 GCA_019234175.1 Actinomycetota bacterium
CACCGCGACGTCGACGGAGGAACAGCGCGCGCCGGCGCGGATGTGGTCGAACGCGATGTCCTGCAGCGCGACCATGTGCTCGAACATGCGGCGCTGGTCGTCGCTCGCCGGGCCGATCACCATCGTCCGCTCGAGCTCGGAGTGGTAGCCCCACACCGGCGCCGAGGCGCCGGTCACGAGCACGTCGCCGGCCTGGAAGACGATGTTGTTGCCGTGCGCGTGCGGGATCGCCGCGTTGCGGCCGATCTGCCCGCGGTAGCCCGCGAAGGCGCCCTCGAAATACGGGCTCTGCGCGCGGTACATGGGGCCGATGGCGTCGAGCATCGCGTTCGTCGCCTCGTTGGACGCGCGCCGTTCGACCTCGGTCTCGGTGACGCCGACGCGTGTGTATCGCTGCAGCAGCGTGTGCGCGAGGTTCCCCCACTTGCAGCTTTCGCGCAGGAGCTCGATCTCGGCCTCGCTCTTGATCGCCATCTGGTCCTCGACCGCGTCGGCGATGTGTGTCCATGCACCGAGCGACGGGCCTCGGTAGCCGAAGATCCAGGGATAGCCGTCGTGATCGGCGCCGAGGGCGCCTCGGATGCCGAGCACGTCGAGCAGGTCGCGAAGCGCCGCCATGGGATGGCGCTCACCCGGGTACTCGTCGTAGTGCGCGACCTCGTGGACGGCGGTGTTCGCCTGCGCATGCTCGACCTCGAGCCTCGGCACCAGCATCCCGCCGCGGCCGTCGGCTGCGAGCGCGAATGCGATCGGACGCTCCGTCGGCGTGAAGAAGAAGCCGCTGTAGTACGTGACGTACTGCGTGTCGAACAGCACTGCGCCTGCAAGCCCGCGGTCGACGAGCCTCGCCGCGAACGTCTCGCGACGGCGCGCGAACTCGGCTTCGGTGATCCTCATGCGGCCGGAACCTCCTCGGTGGCGGCGAGCGCGCGCAGCCGGCCCACGCGTTCGGCGATGGGTGGATGCGTGACGAAGAGCGCGGCGAGCCCGGACTCGATGAACGGGTTGAACGGCCACAGCGGCTCTGTTGCCGGCGACGCCTCGAACGACACGAGCTCGGCAGCCTGTTCGAAGCGGATGAGTGCGTCGGCGAGCCCGTGCGGCGACTCGCAGAGCGCGGCCGCGAGCCGGTCCGCCTCGAACTCCCGCTTCGGCGAGAGCAGCAGATGCGTGCACGCGGCCGCGACCGGGCCGAGCACGAAGAGCAGTGCCCGCTGGAGGAGCCCGCCCAGCCGGCTGAGCTCGATCAGCGACGCAGCGAGGACGACGACCGACGTCTGGATGGCGACGTCGCGATGCTTCACGTGCGCGATCTCGTGTGCGAGCACGCCGTCGAGCTCGGCCGGGGGGCACGCCGCGATACAGCCGGAGCTGACGGCGAGCGAGCTGTACGTCGGTCCGCGACCGGTCGCGAGGGAGAGCGGCATGCCGTCCGGGATGAGATAGAGCTTCGGCTTCAGGATCCCGGCCCGCGCCGCGAGTCTCTCCACGGTCGAGTGCAGCAGGGGCGCCTCCGCCACCGGGAGCTCCCGCGCGCGCACCATCCCGAGCACGACGCGGTCGAACGACCAGTACGCGCCGCCGACGAGCAGGACGCCGGCGAACGCGAAGATCGAGAGCAGCCGGATCCCGCCGATCGCCCATCCGACTGCGGCGAGGACGCCGACGATCCCGAGGAGGAGGAGCCAGGCCTTGACGATGTTGCGCGCCGCGATCAGCGCGCGGCCTACTGGTCTTCCGGCTCGCCCCGGCCGTCGTCGTCGAGCAGCCCGCGCGGCGGCCAGTCGTCGTTCTGCGGCGCGTCGCAGCGGCTGGAGCAGTGAAGCGAGGCGATGTTCTGCAGCGGGACGAGAATGTGGCCGTTCAGCTCGATGTGCGCGACTTCGTCGACGTAGCAATACGCGGTGAGGACGCCCTCCTGGTACTCGCCGCCGAAGAGCGCGACCTCGACCTGCTCACCCTTGTATTTGCCGGTGTAGTCCTCCACCTGCGGTCAGTCTAACGCTCGCAATCCGCCGTTCTCGTACGCGCACGCCCAGACGACGCAGTTCTCGAACGGGCCGTCCGCGTCGAGGCCGAGGTGCTCGTGCACGCGTCGCATCGAGCCGCCGTGGGTGACGACGAGCACGCGCCCGCCCGGGTGCGCGTCCGCGATGCGGTGCACGGCGCGGAGGACCCGTTCGGCGTGCTGGTCGATCGGCTCGCCCTGCCAGCCTTCGAAGGCGCGGGCCTCCTCCGCGGTCAGGCCTTCGATGGCGCCGACGTCGACCTCGCGCAGGTCGTGATCGACGACCACCGGCAACTTCAGTCGGCTCGCCACGGCGAGCGCCGTGTCGCGCGCGCGGCTGAGGTCGCTCGAGTAGATCGCGTCGATGGTCTCCGCGGCGAGCTGTTCGGCGAGCGCATCCGCCTGCTCGCGTCCGCGTGCGTTCAGCGGCACGTCCGCGTGTCCCTGCCAGCGCCGCTCGGCGTTCCAGTCCGTCTCGCCGTGGCGAACGAGCAGCAGGGTCGTCACTCCCGACTAAGGTACCCGCGCCATGGATCTCGACCTGCGCGATTGCGTGTGTCTCGTCACGGGCTCCACCTCGGGGATCGGCCTCGCGACCGCGAAGTTGCTCCGCGCGGAGGGTGCGACGGTGGTGACGACGGGGCGCAGCGGCGGCGACGTCCAGGCGGATCTGTCGCGGGCCGGCGAGCCCGAGCGCGTCGTGCATGCCGTCGTCGAGCGTCACGGCCGCCTCGACGTGCTCGTGAACAACGTCGGGCATACGGACATCCGCAAGCTCGACACGCTGACGGACGCCGACTGGCAGGCCTCGTTCGAGCTCAATCTGATGAGTGCGATCCGCGCGACGCAGGCTGCGCTGCCCGGCATGCGGGCGCGGGGGGCGGGGACGATCGTGAACGTCTCGTCCACCGCGGCGAAGCGGCCGTCCACGGGGATGCCCGACTACTCGGTGATGAAGGCGGCGATGCTCTCGTACTCGCGGCTCGTCGCCGACCTGTACGCGAAGGACGGCATTCGCTGCAACGCCGTCACGCCCGGGCCGACGGCCACGAGCGCGTGGCTCGGGAGTGGCGGGCTGGCGGAGCAGCAGGGAGACCGCGACGAGGTGCTCGCAAAGGTCGGCGCCGGCCGCCCGCTGGGACGGCTCGCCGAGCCGGAGGAGATCGCCGCCGTCATCGCGTTCCTCTGCTCGCCGCGGTCGAGCTACGTCACCGGCGCCGCCTGGAGCGCGGACGGCGGCACGGTCCCGATCATCATCTGAGACGCACGCGGCACGGTTTCGTCACACCGTGCCGCCTAGGATCGAAGGTGGGTAAGGGGGGCCGGGCCGGGACCCGTGTATGACGCGTGTACCGGTCCCCGACCGTCACTTGCACCCGCCGCCTCAGCAACTACGCTGGCTCTGGGATGCCGGAGCTCGCCGGTCAGGTTGCTGACGCCTTCTCCAGCCTCGTGCGAGAGCACGAGGAGCGCTGGCTGTCGCCCTTGGCGGTCCGTTCGTACGAGACGCGCGGCCGCGCGCTGCCCGAGGAGGAGTGCCGCCTCCGCACGCCGTTCCAGCGCGACCGCGACCGCATCGTGCACTCGAAGGCGTTCCGCCGCCTCCGCCTGAAGACCCAGGTGTTCGTCGACCCGGAGGGCGACCACTTCCGCACCCGGCTCACGCACACGCTGGAGACGACCGGGATCGCCCGCGGCGTCGCCCGCGCGCTTCGCCTGAACGAGGATCTCGTCGAGGCGATCGGCCTCGGCCACGACCTCGGCCACCCGCCGTTCGGCCACGCCGGGGAGCAGGCGCTCGACGAGCTCATCCGCGAGCGCGGGGGCCCCGGCTTCCGACACAACGAGCATTCGCTCCGCGTCGTCGAGCGCCTCGAGCGCGACGGCCGCGGGCTCAATCTCACCTGGGAGGTGCGCGACGGGATCCTCAAGCACACCGGCGCCGAGGAGCCGGAGACGCTCGAGGGCCGGATCGTCCGCATCGTCGACCGCGTCGCCTACATCAACCACGACATCGACGACGCGCTGCGCGCCGGCGTGCTCTCGCCCGGCGATCTCCCGACCGAGGAGATCGCCATTCTCGGAGACACCGGCTCGCGGCGCATCGACACGCTCGTGCACGACCTCGTCGAGACGTCCGCGCGCGCACGCGACATCGTCCAGAGCGAGGAGATCGGCGGTGCGATGCTCGCGCTCCGCGAGTTCATGTTCGAGCGCGTCTACCTGCGCCAGGAGCACGCATTCATCCGCGCGACCGTGCGGCGGATCTTCGAGGATCTCGTCGACGTGCACGGCTACGACATCGACGACGCCACCGACTACCTCGCGGGGATGACCGACCGCTTCGCGCTCGCGTACAACTGATGGCGCGGATCAAGGACAGCTCGGTCGAGCAGGTCAAGTCGGCGAGCGAGATCCTGCCGGTCGTCGAGGACCACGTGCGTCTGCGCAAGGCGGGCGGCACGTACAAGGGGCTCTGTCCCTTCCATCAGGAGCGCACGCCGAGCTTCACCGTCACCCCCGCGCGCGGCACCTTCAAGTGCTTCGGATGCGGCGAGGGCGGCGACGCCATTTCGTTCGTCCAGAAGATGGAGCAGGTCGACTTCGTCGGCGCCATCGAGTTCCTCGCCCGTCGGTTCGGCATCGAGCTCGAGTACGAGGAGATCTCGCCCGAGGCCGACCACGCGCGCCGGCGGCGCGAGCGCCTCGAGCAGCTGCTCGAGCGCGCGACGGCGTTCTACGAGCGCACCCTCTGGGACAGCGACGCCGGAGCCTTCGCGCGCGACTACCTCGCAGGGCGCGGCCTCGGGGAGGAGGTGTGCCGCACGTTCCGCCTCGGCTACGCACCCGGCGGGCCGACGCTCGCGCGCCGCGCCCTGCAGGAGGGCTTCACCCAGGAGGAGCTCCTCGCCGCCGGCCTCGCCAACAGGCGCCGGAACGACTACTTCTCGCGGCGCCTCGTGTTCCCGCTCGCCGACCGCAACGGCAAGGTGCGCGGCTTCCAGGCGCGCAAGCTCCACGACGACGATCCGCTGCAGGCGAAGTACGTCAACTCCCCCGAAGGCGACCTCTTCAAGAAGGGCGACCTCCTCTACGGGCTCGACACCGCGCGGCAGGCGATCGCGAAGGCGGACCGCGGCGTCGTCGTGGAGGGAAACACCGACGTCCTCGCGCTGCGCCAGGCCGGCTTCCAGCCGGTCGTCGCCTCCATGGGCACGGCGCTCACCGAGGCGCAGCTGCGCGAGCTCGGACGTCTGAGCAAACGTCTCTTCCTCTGCTTCGACGCCGATGCCGCCGGCACGGAGGCGACGCTCCGCGGCATGGAGCTCGCCGTCAAGCAGGGCTTCGACGTGCACGTCGTCTCGCTCGCGAAGGGCACCGACCCCGCCGACGACCCGGCGGCGTTCGAGCGGCAGCTCGCGGCGCCCGTCGGCTACCTCGTGCACCGCGTCCGCTTGTTGAACGAGCGCGCGCCCGACAAGAACGCGGCGTACAGTGCGATCGTCACGTTCCTGCAGGCGCTTCCCGATTCGCCGGAGCATCTCGACGCACGCAAGCTCGCGACCGATCTCCTCGACCTTCCGCCGGAGATGCAGTCCGCGCTCGCGCCCCGCGGCCGTTCGACCGCGCTGCCGCTCTCGCCGCGCCTGCTCGATGCCGGTCAGCGGCTCGAACGCAGTGCGTTGGCCGGCGTCGCCGCGCACGACGAGCTGAAGCGCTGGCTCGCCGCCACCGGCCCGGAGCTCTTCGACGACCCGCTCAATCGCCGCGCCCGCGCGTACCTCCTGGGCGAAGGCGAGACCGACGACGAGCTCACCGCACTCCTCGCCGAGCTGTACGCGCGGGCCGACGAGGACGAGATCACCGTCACCGCCGGCAAGCAGCTGCTCCTCCGCCTGCGGGAGCGCAAGCTGCAAGAAGAGCTCCGAACTGCGCCCAACGAGCAGCGGCAACAACTCGCACAACGGGTCGCGGAGCTCCGGGAGGAGATGGAAAGCCTGGCTACAATTGCCGCCGCCGATCCCCGGTAGCTCAATTGGCAGAGCATCCGGCTGTTAACCGGAGGGTTGTTGGTTCGAGTCCAACCCGGGGAGCTTTGAGCGCGGAACACCGGTTCGACGAGCTTCTTCGTCGGCTCGGGGGACTCGACGATCTCGTCAGGGCAGGCACCTTGCTCGGCTGGGACGAGGAGACGAAGATGCCCCCAGCCGGTGCCGAGGCGCGCGCGGAGCAGCGCGCGACGCTCGAGGAGCTGACCCACGAGCGGAGGGTCGACCCGGACCTCGGTGACCTGCTCGAGGAGCTCCGCCCCTTCGAGGAGGCGCATCCGCACGACTCCTTCGAGGCGGGAGTCATTCGCGTTGCGCGCCGCGACTACGAAAAGGCCATCCGCGTTCCGCCCCCTCTGCAGGCGCGCCTCGAACGTGCCGGCTCGCTCGGCTACCGCGCGTGGCTGAGGGCGCGCGCCGAGAACGACTACTCGATCATGCTGCCGCTCTTCGAGGAGAACCTCGAGCTGCGGCGCGAGTACGTCGCCTGCTTCGATCCCAAGGGCGATCCGTACGACGTCGTGCTCGACGACTACGAACCGGGGATGACGACCGCCGAGGTCGAGGCGATCTTCGACCGGCTGAAGGAACGGCTCGTGCCGATGATCCGCGCCGTCGGCGAGGCGGAGCCGGTCGACGATTCCTGCCTGCGTGGATCGTTCTCGCGCCCGGCGCAACATCGTGTCGCGCTCGCGATCCTCGAGGCATGGGGGATCGACGACGAGTCGTGGCGCCTCGACTACACCGTGCATCCGTTCGAGGTGTCGATGGCCGTCAGCGACATCCGGCTGACGACGCGTTTCGACGAGGACAACATCCACGGGATCCTCTCCTGCCTGCACGAGTTCGGGCACGGCCTGTACGAGCGCCAGATCGATCCGTCGTACTCGCGCACGTCGTTGGCCGACGGCGTCTCGTCGGCGGTGCACGAATCGCAGAGCCGCCTGTGGGAGAACCTCGTCGGGCGACGCCTGTCGACATGGCGGTTCTTCTATCCGACGCTCCAGCGCGAGCTGCCCGTGTTCTGCGACGTCCCGCTCGAGACATTCCATCGCGCGCTGAACAGGGTGCGGCCGACATTCCGCCGCGTCGACGCCGACGAGGTGACGTACTGCCTGCACGTCATCCTTCGCTTCGAGCTCGAGCGGGAGCTGCTGTCGGGACGGCTCGCACCGCGCGACCTGCCGGAGGCGTTCGACGCCAAGATGCGCGAATACCTCGGCCTGCAGCCGCCCGACCTCGCCAGCGGTGTCCTCCAGGACGTGCACTGGTCCGACATGAGCCTCGGCTACTTCCCGACGTACGCCCTCGGGAACGTCGTCTCCGTCCAGCTGTGGGAGCGGGCGGAGGCGGCTCTGGGCGACTTCGACGAACAGTTCGAGCGAGGCGAGTTCGCACCGCTCGCGGGCTGGCTGCGCGAGCACATCCACCGCCACGGGCGCATGTTCGAGCCGCAGGAGCTGCTGCGGCGCGAGGTCGGCTCGGGGATGGATCCGGAGCCGTACCTGGGCTATCTCCAGCGCCAGCTGGAGGAGCTGTTCGGCGCCGTCGTCGCCTGATCCGAGGCTGCCGAACCTTCGATACGATCCCTCCGTGAGCTGGCTGTACATCGCCTTGCTCGCGTTGGCCGTAGCGGTTTTCGCGGGTGCTGAGTGGCCTCGCTTGGAGCAGCGACTCGGTGGTGATGCGCGCCGCCGCCGTCAGCGCGCCAAGCGCAAGGCGACGCTCCGCGTCGTCGAGACCGACGCCGACGACTTCGCCGCGAGCGTCGAGCGCGACCTCGCCAACCTGCCGACGATCGAAGAGACCGACCGGCGCTAGCGGACCACGAACGCGGTCGTGACGGTGCGCGTGTTCGGCGTCGCACCGTCGAGGACGTCTTCCATGTTCTTCGTCTCCTGGTAGTCAGCGGCCGTGACCATGAGCCTGTGCGTGCCGGCTCCGAGATGGGCCGACGAGAGCGTGAGGACGCCGTCTCCGTAGTGGAAGTCGGAAAGGGTGCCGTCGACCTTCACCTGCAGCGATGACGGGTCGACGCCGGCGCCGGCGTCTGTGATCCCGACGCGCACCGGCGAACCGGACGTGACGTTCGGGGTGAGCAGCTTGATCGCGGGCGGGGTCGTGTCGTTGATCCAGAACCGGAACGTGTACGAGCCGGGGCGCGCGCCGGTCGGCGTGTCGAAGACGAAGTCGTAGGTGCCCGGCGTGGGAAGGATCGCACCGACCACCGGCTCCGCCTTCCCGTCGTTCGAGTACGGGTTGAGGTCGACCGGCAGGGCGGTGTTGCCGAGCAGGCGGTTCTCGTCGCCGCCGACGACGAGGCGTGGTGACACCTGCGTTCCCTTCTGGTGGGAGATGACGGCGACCCCGAAGTTCGCGACCGGATGCTTCAGCGTGAAGTGGAACACCTGCTCGGGGCCGCCGAGGCTGAGCGGGATGTTTGCGCCGAGCGTCCCCTCCGGGAAGCGGTACGTCGAGACGAGCGACTTCTTCCCGCGCGTGTCGCCCGTGTAGATCCCGGGCTTCGTGATCGTGCGGAACGGCTCCGTCCCGAGCAGCGGCATCTCCACGTGGAACCAGAACGGCACGCGCCGAACGGTCGTGCCGCGCGTGAGCAGCACGAATCCCGTGGCATCGCCCTGCACGCTCGTGGCGGCGGCGGTCAACGTCAGGCTCACGGAGGTCCCGGGGACGACCGTCGTCGCCGACGGCGCGATGGTCGCTCCCGCCGGTCCGGTCTGCTCCTGCACGCTCACCGTCCACGGGGCCGGCCCTCCGCCCGCGTCGGTGACCGCGAGCGTGCGCGTCGTCGAGGTGCCCGGCTTCACGAGGCCGAAGGACAACCCCGTCGGGTCGGTGAAGATCTGCGGCGCGTCGGCGTTCGGCAGGTCGATGCGTCCGCCGCCCTCGCGGGTCGACGTCACCTCGGTCAGCGTGCCGGGGATGTGTACCGGGTCGCCGGTGAGCTCGAGCGCGGACTTGATCTGCTCCACCGTCCACGTCGGATGTCGCTGCAGGAGGACCGCGGCTGCCCCGGCGACGTGCGGCGACGCCATGCTCGTGCCGCTCCAGTCGTGCGCCGACCACTGCTGGTTCGGGAGTGAGGAGAGCAGGTCGACCCCCGGCGCGTCGACGTCGGGCTTCATCTCCAGCGAGACCGGTGTCGGTCCGCCGGAGGAGAAGCTCGCGATCTCGTCCGCGGGGCCGACGTCGCCTTCGGTCGACGCGGCGACGGTGATCGCACCGGGAGCGTTCCCCGGCGAGTCGATGGAGCCGCGGCCGGCGGAGTCGAACTCGTTCCCGGCGGCCACGACGGGCACGACGCCGGCCGCCGCGGCGGCGTCGAGCGCCTGCACGACGATGTCACGTTGCGGCTGGATCTCCGGCTCGCCGAGCGACAGGTTGATGACGTTCATGCCGTCCTTCACCGCCTGCTCGATGCCCGCCGCGATCTCGGGCGAGTTCCCGTCCAGCCCGAACTCGGCGGTCGGGATCGTGAGCACCTTGTAGTTCCCGAGGTATGCCATCGGCGCGATGCCGGAGACGTGGTACTTCGTCCCGTCCACGTTCGCGACCGTGTTGTTGTCGCCGGCAGCGATCCCTGCGACGTTCGTGCCGTGATCGGAGTTGACCGGGTCGAAGGGGACCGACCCGTACTTCCAGGTGAGGCCGGGCGGCGCGAACGCGCGCGCGACGATCACCTTCGCGGTCGTGTACGAGGCGTCGCCCTTCGGGAAGCCGGCGGGATACTGCAACGCGGTCGGGTCGAAGAAGACGTGCGTCTGGTCGATCCCGTCGTCGATGATCCCGATCTTGATGCCCTGGCCCGCGCTGGCGAGCGTCGGGCCCCAGACGGTGGGCGCGCCG
>JAFALP010000254.1 GCA_019234175.1 Actinomycetota bacterium
CAAGCAACGCGTCGGGACGCTCGACCCGAAGAAGCTCGCCACGATGGACCTCGAGCCGGCGTTCCGGGAGAAGCCTGCGATCCACCGCTTTCCAGGCGCGATGGCCGCGCGCGTGCACGAGCTCGCCCAGGTGGTCGCGACCGACTACGCGGGCGACGCGTCGCGCATCTGGACCGAGGCGGCCGACGCGGCCGACCTGAAGAAGCGGCTCGGTTCCCTTCCCGGCTTCGGGCCGATGAAGGTGACTGCGCTCGGGTCGGTGCTCGCGCTCCGCTTCGGCCTCGGGACGGCGAAGCCGCTCGTCCCCTCGCATGCCTGCCTCGGCGCGGTGGATTCCCGCGAGGCGCTCGCCGAGTACCAGGCGGCGAAGCGGGCCCGCAAGGCGGCGGCGAAAAGCGCTGCAAACAGCGCCTGACGGCCGAGGTTTCTTCTTACAAAACGCTATCCGTATAGCCGGAACGCTATACGCCCGGTCCCCGTTGGGATGGCAGCGAAATCTCATCCCCGTTGGAGGACTGACCATGATCCGATATCTCAGCGCAGTCGGCGCGGCGGCCCTTGTGGTCGTGTTCGCAGCGACGGCGGCGACTGCCGGCAACCCGCACGGGACACCCCCCGGGCAGGCAGCCAAGGCAAGCGCGAGTGCGAGCTCGTCCGGCACCGCCTCGGCGACGAGCAGCCCGGCCCCCGCGACGGCGAACGGGCAGTTTGTCGGCTGTACCGCCTCGGCGTCCCAGGGCGCAGGCGTCAAGCCGGGCCCGACGACGGCGCATTTCACGTGCGCAACGGCGGGCTCGAACCAGACCAAGCTCTACGGCAACGGCCAGACGGCCGGCTCGATCGCCCTCAGCCGCGGCGCGTCGCCGAACACGATGCTGTACGGCCCCGGCAACAGCCAGCCGCACAAGGTCGCCGTCTGCAAGAACGGCAAGACGCACCTCGTCGACGTCCACGCCGTCAAGAGCTACGCCGGGGTCGGTGCCTGTTCGGTCGGCGTCGCCGGTGCGTCGCACACGGAGGCGGCCCCGAGCACCTCGTCGAGCTCGAGCAGCTCCTCGGCCAACGTCGCGGCCGCCCCGGCGGCGTCGCTCGCAATCGTGAAGCTAGAGCGGAACGGAGCAACCGGAGGTGCGTTCGTCGCGGGCCCGATCGACGTGAAGGTCGGCGAGCGCGTCGACTACGAGATCCACCTCATGAACAACGGAAACGTCGACCTGGTCGTGCACCTCGTCGACACCGGCTGCGTGATCCGCGGCGGGCACACGCTCGACATTGCGGACATCTCACTGCCCGTGAATCACACGCTGCTCTTCCACTGCTCGCACGTCGTGACGGCGGCAGACGCGCCGACGTACACGAACACCGCCACGGCGAACGGTGCCAATTCGAGCGTCAACGCGACCGCCCAGTCAGTCACCGCGAGCGCGACGGCGAAGGTGGCGCCCACGCCGACCTCCGTGCTCGGCGCGAAGCACACCGTCGCAAAGCGGGTGGTACGCGTCGTGCGGGTCGTGCGGGTCGTCAAGAAGACGGCGAAGCCCGCTCCGAAGGTCGTCGCACCGGCCACGTTCACCGGCTAGCCAGGACGCCCGGAGCTCCTCTCGGCGGCCGCCGCCGCGCGGCCGCCGAGAGACCCAAATGGGTGAAGACAGGTTCCGGCACCCTCGCATAGCCTTGGAGCAGGTCAGGGGACGTTGGGACGGGACGCTGACAGCGCGGTCGCGCACGCGGCGACATGGCTCGGCAACCGCCGGGAGCACATCGCGTGGGCGCTGGTCGCGCTCGCGCTGACCGGCGCCGTCGGGACCTCCGTCGCCGCCGGTTTCGTCCTGCACCACCTCGCTGCGCTCGAACGGCAGGGACGGCGCACCGAGTCGCTCGGCAACGCGGTCTTCCAGCTGCAGAACACGCTCGTGGCCGAACCCGGAAAGCGGCTCGAGTCGCTGGGCGAGGCGGCCCTGACCTTCGCACTCATCCAAGGCCAGGATCCAGCTGAGGCGACGAACGTCGCTCCTGCGTACCACGCCTACGTGAACGCGTGGCGCTCGGTCGCGAGCGTCGCCGTTCTCCGGTCGCGCCTCGCGGAACTCCAGGACAGCGTACGGGCCGAGATCGAGCGGGAAGCGCACAGCTCGCGCGCCGCGACGCCCATCGCGCGGGCGCTTCTGATCGCGGCAGTCTCGTCGGCGGTCGTGCTGGTGGGCCTGCTCGGCTGGCTCTTCCAGATGGAGCGGAAGGCTGGG
>JAFALP010000397.1 GCA_019234175.1 Actinomycetota bacterium
GGTCGTGACGATCACGCACCTGCCGCAGATCGCCGCGCTCGCCGACCGCCACTTCCGCGTCGAGAAGACACCCGGCGATCCGACCCATACGCGCATCGAGCAACTCGACGAGACCGAGCGCAAGACCGAGCTCGAGCGCATGTTGGGCGGTGGTGAGTTCCTCGCCTCCGTGCGTGTGACCTGAAGGCCGCCGACCGGTCACCCTGCTACCCTGAAATCCCGTGAGCGCGCGGGCCCCGAAGTACGTCTTTGTGACCGGGGGCGTCGTCTCGGCTCTGGGGAAGGGAATCGTCGCCGCATCGCTCGGGCGGCTCCTCAAAGCGCGCGGCCTGAAGGTGCAACTGCAGAAGTTCGACCCGTACCTCAACGTCGACCCGGGCACGATGAGCCCATTCCAGCACGGCGAGGTCTTCGTCACCGAGGACGGCGCCGAGACCGACCTCGACATCGGCCACTACGAGCGCTTCGTGGACGAGAACTTCCTGCGCACGGCGAGCCACAGCGCCGGCGCCATTTGGGACACCGTCCTGCGCAAGGAGCGCAAGGGCGACTTCCTCGGCGCCACCGTGCAGGTCATCCCGCACATCACGAACGAGATCAAGGCCCGCATCCGGCGCGCGGCCGAGGGCGGCCCCACCGACGTCGTCATCTCCGAGATCGGCGGCACCGTCGGCGACATCGAGTCGCTCCCGTTCCTCGAGGCCATCCGCCAGTTCCGCCGTGAGGAGGGCCAGGAGAACGTCGTCTACGTCCACGTCACGCTCGTCCCCTTCATCGAGGCGGCCGGCGAGCTGAAGACGAAGCCGACGCAGCACTCGGTGAACGAGCTGCGGCGTATCGGTATCCATCCCGACGTCGTCGTCTGCCGCTCGCACGAGGAGCTCTCGCGCGACATCCGCGACAAGATCGCGCTCTTCGCCGACGTCGACCCGGGCGCGGTGATCGCGAGCCCCGACGTCCGCGACGTCTACCTCGTCCCGTCCGTCCTGAAGCAGGAGGGGCTCGACGGCCTCGTGCTCGGCAAGCTCGGCATCGACGCGCCGGAGGCCGACCTCGGCGAGTGGGACGAGCTCACGCGCCGCATCGACGAGCAGCACGAGCACGTCGAGATCGCGCTCGTCGGCAAGTACGTGAAGCTCCAGGACGCGTACCTCTCCGTGCACGAGGCGCTGAAGCACGGCGGCCTCCACAACGGCTGCCACGTCGAGGTGCGCTGGCTCGACGCCGAGAACATGTCGTACGAAGAGGCGGCGGAGGTCCTCGACGGCGTCGACGGCGTCCTCGTCCCCGGCGGCTTCGGCTCGCGCGGCTGGGAGGGGAAGATCCTCGCGTGCCGCGTCGCGCGCGAGCGCGGGATCCCGTATCTCGGCATCTGCCTCGGCATGCACGTCGCCGTCTCCGAGTTCGCGCGGCACGTCGTCGGCCTGGACGGGGCGAACTCGACGGAGATGGACCCGGAGACGCCGTATCCCGTCATCGACCTGCTGCCCGAGCAGAAGGGCGTCGAGGACCTCGGCGGGACGATGCGGCTCGGCGCGCAGGCGGTGGAGGTCGGGGAGCAGACGCTCGCCCGCGAGCTGTACGACGACGCGGTCATCTTCGAGCGGCACCGTCACCGGTACGAGGTCAACAACCACTATCGGCAGGAGCTCGTGGACGCCGGCCTCGTCGTCAGCGGGACGTTCGACGGCGGCCGCCTCGTCGAGATCGTGGAGCTTCCCGGCCATCCCTGGTTCGTCGCCAGCCAGTTCCATCCCGAGTTCAAGTCGCGTCCGACGCGCCCGGCGCCGCTGTTCCGCGGCTTCGTCGGCGCGGCGCTCAAGCGCGCGCGCTCCCGGCAGACCCAGCCGATCGCGGCTTGACGCAGGTCGTCGATCTCTTCCTCGAGCTCGCGGCGATCGCGAGCCCGCCGGGCGAGGAGCGCCCGGTCGCGGACGTGCTCACGCGCTGCCTCCGCGACCTCGGCCTCGCACCCGACGAGGACGCAGCCGGAAATCTCTACGCGCGCATCGACCCGACCACCGAGGGGACGCCGCTCTTCTTCTGCGCGCACATGGACACCGTGCCGCCGGACGGGAAGCTCGAGCCCGTCCTCGGCGACGACGGCGTCATCCGCAACGCGGGCGGCACCATCCTCGGCGCCGACAACAAAGCGGCGGTCGTGCAGATGCTCGACGCGACGCGTCGCGTGCTCGCGGAGAACCGTCCGCACGCCGGCGTCGAGCTCCTGTTCACGACCGAGGAGGAGATCGGGCTCGTCGGCGCGGCCGCGTTCGACCACACGCGGCTGCACGCGCAGCTCGGCTACGTCTACGACCAGGCCGCGCCGCCCGGGGAGATCATTCTCGGCGCTCCCTATGCGCAGGGGCTCGAGGTGACGTTCCACGGCCGTGCCGCGCACTCGGGGATGTTCCCGGAGGAAGGGCGCTCGGCCATCCAGGCGGCGGCGAAGGCGATCGCCGACTTCCGGCTCGGCCGTATCGACGACGAGGCGACGGCGAACGTCGGTCTCATCTCGGGCGGCACGGCGGGGAACATCGTCCCCGAGTGGTGCACGTTCCTCGCCGAGGCCCGCTGCCACGACGAGCGCCGGCTGAACGACCTCGTCCAGGAGATGCTGGACGCGTGCACGTTCGCGGCCACCTCGGCCGAGTGCGAGGTGTCGACGGCGCTCCGCAAGCAGTACCGGGGCTACCGCTTCGCGAAGAGCGACGACGTCGTGCGTCTCGCGGCCGACGCGCTCGAGCGCTCTGGCTATCCGGTCAGCTACGCGCTGTCCGGCGGCGCCGCGGATGCGAACGCGTTCAACGAGCGCGGCCTCCGCTGTGTGAACCTCGCCAACGGGATGACCGACATCCACACGCCGAACGAGCACATCAGCGTCTCCGACCTGGAGGGCATGGTCGAGGTCACGCTCGCGCTCGTCGAGGGCGCACGTGCAGCCTGACGCGTCCGAGGTCGTCTGGCAGGGGCGGCTCATCGCCGTCACCGTCGAGCGCTGGGGCGACCGCGAGCGCGAGATCGTCGAGCATCCCGGCGCCGTCGCCATCGTCTCCGTCGACACCGAGGGCGAGATGGCGTTCGTCCGGCAGCTGCGCGAGGCGACGCGCGGGGCGCTGCTCGAGATCCCCGCAGGCACGCGCGAGGCGGGGGAGGACCCGCTCGCGACCGCGCAGCGGGAGCTGCAGGAGGAATGCGGGCTCACCGGCGGCGAGTGGACCCGGCTCGGCGGGTTCTGGACGACGCCGGGCTTCACGCGCGAGTACATGGACGTCTTCCTCGCGGACGGCGTCGTGCGCGGCGACGCGGCGCCCGAGGACGACGAGCAGATCGAGGTCGTCCGCCGCCGTGCCGGCGACCGCGTGGCGCTCATGGACGGGATCGAGGACGCGAAGACCCTCGCTGCCCTCCTCCTCTACCTCTCCCGCTAGAGTCCCGCGTCGTGCGGATCGGCGTCGCCAAGGAGATCAAGACCGACGAGTACCGCGTTGCGTTGACGCCTGCGGGCGCGCGCGAGCTCGTGCAGAAGGGGCACGAGGTGCTCGTCGAGGCCGGCGCCGGCGAGGGCAGCGCCATGCCCGACGCCGACTACGTGCGCGCGGGCGCGCAGATGGTGTCCGTCGACGACGTGTGGGGGCGCGCCGAGCTCCTCCTCAAGGTGAAGGAGCCGATCGAGCCGGAGTACAAGCGGCTGCGCGACGACCTCGTCCTCTTCACGTACCTGCACATCGCCGCCGACCTGCCGCTGACGCAGGCGCTCGTCGACAGCGGCATCAAGGCGGTCGCCTACGAGACGGTGGAGACGGCGGACCGCCGGCTCCCGCTGCTCGCGCCGATGAGCGAGATCGCGGGGCGCCTCGCGCCGCAGGCGGGCGCGTACTTCCTCGAGAAGCCGCTCGGCGGGCGCGGCGTGCTCCTCGGAGGCGTGCCCGGCGTCGCGCCCGGCCGCGTGCTCATCCTCGGCGGCGGCGTCGTCGGCTACAACGCCGCGGTCATCGCCATCGGCCTCGGCGCGCACGTGACCATCCTCGACAAGTCGATCGACCGGATGCGCTACCTCGACGAGATCCTCTCCGGCCGCGTGAGCACGCTCATGTCGTCCACGCTCCAGATCGAGTCGTCCATCCGGGAGGCGGACGTCGTCATCGGCGCGGTGCTCGTGCCCGGCGCGCGTGCGCCGAAGCTCGTGACCCGCGCGATGCTGAAGGAGATGAAGCAGGGCACGGTGATCGTCGACGTGGCGATCGACCAGGGCGGCTGCTTCGAGACCTCCCATCCGACGACGCACACCGACCCGGTCTACGAGGTGGACGGCGTCACGCACTACTGCGTCGCCAACATGCCGGGCGGCGTGCCCGTCAGCTCCACGAAGGCGCTGACGAATGCGACGCTGCCGTACGTCGAGGCGATCGCCGACTACGGCCTGGCCGGCGCCGTCGGCCGGGATCCGGCCCTCGCGCTCGGGGTCAACGTCCTCGACGGCAAGATCACGTACGAGCCCGTCGCCGAGGCGCACGGCCTCGACTACACGCCGCTCGAAGACGTTCTCTCGCTGGCGGTCTAGGACTTCGGGGCGGTGGCGTCCGGCTTCTTCGAGGGCGAGAAGCGGACGACGACCCACGTCAGCGCCGCCGCCAGGCCGATGATGGCGGCGATGAAGACGACGAAGGCGAGTAGGCCGAGGACGGTGCTCACTCCAAATCTAGAATAGCCCCATGGCCCGAGCATGCGTGATCGTCCTGGATGCAGTCGGAGCCGGCGAGCTGCCGGACGCCGGCCAGTACGGGGACGAGGGCTCGAACACGCTGGGGAACGTCGCCAAGGCCGTCGGCGGCCTCGACCTGCCGAACATGGAGGCGCTCGGGCTCGGGAACGTCGAGCCGCTGGAGGGCTGCCCGCCGCAGCCGGGGGCGCCCGCCGTCGCCGGCCGGCTCGTGGAGCGGTCGAAGGGCAAGGACACGACCACGGGCCACTGGGAGCACATGGGCATCGTCACGGCGACGCCGTTCCCGACGTATCCGCACGGCTTCCCGCACGACGTCATCGACCCGTTCATGCACCGCACCGGCCGCGGCGTGCTCGGCAACAAGCCGGCGTCCGGCACGGAGATCATCCAGGAGTTGGGGGAGGAGCATCAGAAGACGGGGAAGTGGATCGTGTACACGTCCGCCGACTCGGTGTTCCAGATCGCCGCGCACGAGGAGACGATCCCGCTCGAGGAGCTGTACGAAGGCTGCCGCGTCGCGCGGGAGATCCTCACCGGCAAGCACGCCGTCGGCCGCGTCATCGCGCGGCCCTTCATCGGCGAGCCCGGCAACTACACGCGCACGCCGAACAGGCACGACTTCTCGCTCGAGCCGAAGCGGCCGAACTACCTGAGCCTTGTCCGCGACACCGGGAACAAGGTCTACGGCGTCGGGAAGATCGGCGACATCTTCGCCGGCCAGGACATCGACGAGTCGCATCCCACGAAGTCGAACATCGACGGCATCCAGGTGACGGAGAAGCTGCTGCAGGAGGTGGACGAGGGCTTCATCTTCGTGAACCTCGTCGAGACGGACATGCTCTGGGGCCATCGCAACGACCCGGTGAACTTCCACCGCAGCCTGCAGGACTTCGACCGACGCCTGCCCGACCTGCTCGAGGCGATGCGCGACGGCGACCTCCTGATCCTCACCTCCGACCACGGC
>JAFALP010000323.1 GCA_019234175.1 Actinomycetota bacterium
GGCCTCGAGAAGCTCGGCTACGCGCCGGCGGAGATCGACGAGATCGTCGCGTTCATCGACGAGCGCAACACAATCGTCGGCGCGCCGAAGGTGAAGAGCGAGCACTACCCCGTGTTCGACTGCGCCGTCGGCGACCGGGCGATCCACTACCTCGGCCACGTGAAGATGATGGGCGCCGTCCAGCCGTTCATCTCCGGCGCCATCTCGAAGACGGTGAACATGCCGGAGGAGTCGACGATCGAGGACGTCATGAGCCTCTACGTCGACGCGTGGAAGCTCGGCGTGAAGGCGATCGCCATCTACCGCGACAACTGCAAGGTGGCGCAGCCGCTCTCCACGTCGGGCAAGGAGGGCAACGCCGCCCCGCCGCCGGTGCTCGTGCACGAGCGCAAGCGGCTCCCGCTCGACCGCACCGAAGTGGGACGCAAGTTCCAGGTGGGCGACTACGAGGGGTACATCCACGTCGGCGTCTATGACGACGGCAGCCCCGGCGACATGTTCGTCGACATCGCCAAGGACGGGACGACGCTGCAGGGCCTGATGAACTCGCTGATGATCGCGGTCTCGATGGGCCTGCAGTACGGCGTGCCGCCGGAGGTGTACGTCTCGAAGCTCTCGCACCAGCGCTTCGAGCCGAGCGGCATGACGAACGACCCCGACATCCGCTCGGCGAAGTCGATCGTCGACTACATCTTCCGCTGGTTCGGCAAGCGGTTCCTCACCGCCGAGCAGCAGGAGGAGGTCGGGATCCTCTCGCCGGAGGTGAAGGCGCGGCTCGCGCAGCGCTACGAGGGAGGCGAGACGGCGGCGCCGGCGGAGCCGGGCGAGACGCCCCCGCCGGGCCAGACGGCGCTCTTCAACTCGTGGGAGGACGCCGTCGAGTGCGCCCGCTGCGGCGGCCGCATGATCCGCACCGGCTCGTGCTACACGTGCCGCGACTGCGGCACGAACACCGGCTGCAGCTGAGCGTCGGCACACCGAGGTGAACCGTGAGGGGCCGAAAGGCCCCTCACTCGTTTTCGGCTAGCCGGCTGCGAGGTCGGCGAAATAGCCGCCGACCGTGAACGAGAGCTTCGTGTTGATCGTGGCCGCCTCGCGCGCGACGTACTGCGACTCGGGGATGACGCGGAAGTCGACGCTGACGCGCGTCTTGCCCGTCTCGTTCTTCACGTTCCCGTGGAGCAGGTTCACGCCGTCGAACATGAGCATCTGACCGACGTCGCACGCATAGGGTCGAACGTCGTTGCTTCCCTCGGACGACTCGATCCAGACCGTGTTCGTGTCCCACGCGCGCGTGAACGGGAGCCAGAGGTTCACCTCGCCCTGCCCGTGCGAGTAGTCGCGGTCGCGGTGCATCTCGCCGACGGCGACGTTGCCGGGAAGGTGGACGCGGAAGGTGGGCACGCGCTGGTAGATCAGGTTCTCGCCGAAGAGCGGCTGCACGACCTCGACGAGCAGGCGGTGATAGGTGTCGAAGAACTCGTCGCCGATCACATAGAAGCGCTCGTGGAAGACCGTCTTCTGGTCGTTCTCGCGCGTGAGCAGCGGGTAGTCGGCGGAGGTGTGGATCTCGTCGAGCTCGTCGACGCCAAATTGCCAGCGGACGATCTCCGGAAGCGGGTACCGCTCGAGGTCGTAGTCGACGAGGTGGGTCTGCAGCGATTCGGTTTTCACGACATGAGCTCCTGGCAGAGGGTGACGAGGCGATTCGCAAACACGCCGTACGTGAGGTCTTCCGCGCGCCGGAGAGCATGTCCCTCGCACGCGTGCCGCAGGTCGTCGTCTTGCAAGAGCCGGACAATAGCGTCCCGATAGGCCGGGATCGAACCGGATTCGACGAGGAGGCCCTCCTGGCCGTCGACGACGTAGTCGGCGATGCCCGGGCTGCGCGTCGCGACGATCGCCTTCCCCAGAGAGAGGGCCTGCGAGACCATCATCTGCCCGAAATCGGAGTCCGGGTCGCGCAGCGGCACGACGACGACCTTCGCACGCGCCATTCGCCCGAGGAACTCGGTCATCGGCATGAGCCAGTGCACCGTGCAGTTCGCGGGCAGTTCGCCCGTCCACCCGAGCGTCTCGGGCGAGAAGGTGACGACCTCGAGCGGGACGTCCGTCTCGCGCACGGCCTCGATGACGGACGGGAAGTCCCGCCCGGTGCCTCCTCCGGTGAAGACGTAGTCGCCCGTCTCGGTGACCGCCTCTCGCACCGACTCGTAGTCGCCGTCCGCCGGGTCGTACGTGAAGACCGCCTTCGCCTGCGTCGCCGGAGGCTGCCGTTCGATCCACGTGCGCTGGTAGACGATGTCCTTGTCGACGAACCGAAGCTGCGCCTCGCTCAGGTTGAGCTGGTTCACGACGATGAGCCGCGCGCGGCCGAGGAGGCCGAACCGCCGTGCTCGGATGAACCAGGGCACGGTGCGCTCGACGGAGCCGAGGACGACCACGCGCGGGCGGCGGAGGGCGATCGCAACGAGCCCGCGGACGAAGACGACTGTGGAGTTGAGGAGATTCGTGCTGTGGCCGTAGAAGACGCGCGCGTACACGCGATGCGGAAAGACGTCCGACTCCGGCGATGCCCAGAAGCTCTTCTTCACCGTGACGACCAGAACGTGAGAGAGGTTCATCCCTCCTCCCCGGTGGGCGCCATCCGGCGATCGGGCACGAGCCACCCGATGGCGACGCCGGCGTAGATCGCAAGGGACAGCCAGGGAACGAACGGCGACACGGCGATGCCGGCGACGTACGCGACGAGCGACAGCCAGCCCTTCCAGTCTCGCCCGACGGCGCGCGCGAGCCGCGAGTCCGGACCTTCGACCCGCAGCAGACACTGCACGAGGACCCCGTACGCGGTCCCGGAGCCGAGCAGCACGATCCCGTACGCGGCGGAGGGGGCGCTGTCGCCGAGGTGCGGGCCGAGCCACGCGGCGGCCACAGGCGTGAGCGACAGCCAGAAGAGCAGATGGGCGTTCGCCCAGAGCACGCCGCCGCTCACACGGTGCACGGCATGCATGAGGTTGTGGTGGTTGTTCCAGTAGATGGCGACGAAGACGAAGCTCAGGAGGTAGACGCCGAGCTTCGGAAGCAGCGGGTGGAGATCGGACCAATGGTCGCCTGCAGGCGGGCGCAGGCTCAGCACCATGATCGTGATGACGACGGCCAGCACCCCGTCGCTGAACGCCTCGAGACGACCCTTGCTCACGCGCCGTGACCCTACCGCCCGGTGGTTTTCGGAGTCAGGAGACCTGGGTACCCAGTGGACGTGACCGCCCCCGACCGCTCGTTCCCGAACGGGAGCGCCGTCTGCGACTACTGGCTGAGCCGCTGCGAGGGCTTCACCGTCCGCGCCGGGCACCGCACGCTCGGCGTCGTCGAGCACGTCGCGGGGACGCTCACGGGCGGGCGCACCGAGTCGATCGTGCTGCGGAAGGGACATCGCCGCCGCGTCGTGCCTGTGCACGACATCCTCGCCGTCGTCCCGGCGCGCAAGGTGGTGCTTGCACGGCGGCACGAGCATGCGAAGCCTGCCGCGCGCTTCACCGGCGCGGCGCTCGGCCGGGCGGCGGCCGTCGCGTGGGCGCTTGCGCTCCAGGTCGCGCACTGGCTCGAACGTGAGGTCCCGCCGCTCGTCGAACGCATCCGCCGCGAGATCGCCGCCCGCAACCGGCTGCGCACGGCACCGACGACGCGGCGCACGCACCGAGCGGCGAACCGGTACGCGTTCGCGCTCGATCAGCAGCCGCTCGGCCGCGGCCGGAACGTCGGGCCGACGCGCACTCGATAGCGATTCGCCAGCGCGAGCAGCTTCGCGCGGTACACCACCATGTCGGCGTGCAGCCAATCGCCGTGCGTCTGGCAGCGCCACGGCGCGTACAACTCCTTGTGCAGCGGGCTCGTCAGGCTCTCGTTGTGGCCGATGACGTTCGCAAGCGGGATCTCGTACCTCCACATCAGCCACAGCGTGAGCTCGAGCGACGAGCGCATCTGCGCCGCGTCGTGCAGCACTTGTGCGTCGTCGATCCCGACGTGCTCGATACCGATCGCGACGTCGTTCAAGCCGACCGTGTGCCGGCACATGACGTTCAGCGGGACGAGCTGGTAGATGGTCCCGTCGCGGTCGATGACGAAGTGTGCGCAGTCGCCGGGGAGCTCGTGCAGCTCGAAGTCCGGCTCGTTCGCGGCGAACGTGTTCCACACCGACGAGAACGAGTCCGTCGCCGTCACGTGCTCGACGATCGCCCGCGGATGCAGCACGTACGAGTCGATGCCGTAGTGCTTCTTCGCGTACGCGGCCATCTCGGCGCGGCGCGCCGGGCCGTACGGAATCGGCTTCCACACGATGTGCGGCTTCGGCGGCGCGACGAGCGCGAGCGCGGCCAGTGCGACGGCGATCACCGCAGCCGGTATACCCGGTCCGCGACCTCCTCGACGTCCCAGTGCGCGAGGAAGCGCTTGGCGAACGGGCGGCCCGGCTCGGCGATGAGCGCCTCCCCGCCGAGCTGCGGCAGGAGCTCGAGCAGGCGGTCCGCGTTGCGCTGCTCGTAGAGGACGTCCGCGAGCAGGACGAGGTCCCACGGCGCCGCGGCGAGAAGCCGCGCCGGCTCGTCCCAACGCACGCGCGCCGCGCGCACGGTGATGCCGTTGCGCTGCGCGTTGTCGCGCAGGAGCTCGACCGCCTCGTCGGCCCAGTCGGTGGCGAGCACGTCGGCCCCGCGCAGCGCGGCCGCGAGCGACGGGAGGCCGAGACCCGCCCCCAGCTCGAGCACGCGCTTGCCGGCGAGATCGAGCCCCGCGACGACCCGCGCGAGGGCGATGCCGCTCGGCCACAGCTCCGCCCAGTACGGCAGGAACTCGTCCTCGTCGAAGGCGGCCTCGTCGATCAGGTCGTCCGGGCTCGGCGGCCGTGCGATCGCCAGCTCGCGGCCCGCGAGCTCGATGCGCTCCTCGATCAGAGGGCGGCGAAGAGGTCGATCCCGACGCCGTCCGGGTCGAGCAGTTGCGCGTACCGGTATCCCCAGAACGCGTCCCACGGCTCCTTCTCGCCCCGGAAGCCGGCCTCGACGACGCGCGCGTACAGCTCGTCGACCTCCGCCGGGCTCGCGCACGCGAAGGCGAGCGCGAACTGGTTCCCGTCGACGCGCCGCCAGTCGGGACGGAAGCTGCGCATCACGTCCTCCGTGTCCACCATCAGGCGGAGGCCGTTCGGCATCGTCGCCTCGACGTGGTCGTCGCCCTCTCCGAACTCGATGCCGAGGAGCGCGTAGAACGTCCGCGTGCGGGCGAGGTCGCTGCTCACGATCCCGACGGCGTCCAACTGCGGCACGGACAAGACGCTAGTCGATAGCGTCGAGTGCATGCGTTACCGCCAGCTCGGCTCCAGCGACCTCCAGGTGTCCGAGATCAGCCTCGGCTCGTGGCTCACGTACGGTCTCGGCGTCGGGAGCGAGAGCGCCGAAGCATGCGTGGCAAAGGCGTTCGACGTCGGCATCAACTTCATCGACACGGCCAACGTCTACGCCGACGGAGCCGCGGAGTCGTTCCTCGGCGAGGTGCTCGCCGGCCGACCGCGCGACTCGTACGTCCTCGCGACGAAGGTCTTCTTCCAGACGGCGGACAGCGACCGCGGCCTCTCGCGCACGCAGATTCTCGAGAACGTCGACCGTTCGCTCCAACGGCTGCGCACCGACTACGTCGACCTCTACCAGGCGCATCGCTACGACTGGGCCACGCCACTCGAGGAGACGATGGAGGCGTTCAGCGAGGTCGTGCGCGCCGGCAAGGCCCGCTATATCGGCTTCAGCGAATGGCCGGTGGAGCAGATCGCGCAGGCCACGGAGATGGACGGCGTCGAGCACTTCGTCTCCAGCCAGCCGCAGTACTCGATGATCTGGCGCGGGCCCGAGCGCGACGTCATCCCGTACTGCAGCGAGGACGGCATCTCGCAGATCGTCTGGTCGCCGCTCGCGCAAGGGGTGCTCACGGGCAAGTACAAGCCGGGCGCACCTCCGCCGTCCGACAGCCGAGCAGCGCAGTCGAGCATGAACTACTTCTTCGGCGACTCGCTGCGGAGCGACCATCTTCTGAGCCGCGTCGAGCAGCTTGGCGACGTGGCCGGC
>JAFALP010000330.1 GCA_019234175.1 Actinomycetota bacterium
TCGACTACTGGAACGAGCTCGCGCTCCTCGCCGCCGTCGGCGTCCCCGTCGCGCTGTGGCTCGCGTCGCGGAGATACATCCTCGGCGTTCTGCTGCTCTACGGCGCCGGCGTCACCGTGCTGCTCACGTACTCGCGCTTCGGCGTCGCGCTCGCGTGCGTCGCCGCCGCCGCCGCCATCTGGCTTGCGGGCGACCGCGTCGTCGCGCTCGCGGCGACCGCGACCGGAGCGGTTGCCGCTGCCGCCGTCTTCGGCGTGGCGCTGGCGCTGCCGGGGATCACGAAGGACGGGCAGACGGACGCGACCCGCATGCACGACGGCTGGATCTTCGCGCTCGCCATCGTCGGCGGCGCGGCGATCGCGGCCGGCGTCTCGTCGGTGCTGCGAGCGCGCCTCGACGTCTCGCCGCAGACGCGTCGCCGCATCGAGCGGGCCGCCGCCGTCGCGCTCTCGGCGGCCGTGCTCGTCGGCGTCGTCGTCGCGCTCGTGTTCGCGAAGCGCATCTGGCACGACTTCGCCAATCCCGTCTCGAGTCAGATCTCGTCGAACACCGCACGCCTCGGCAGTCTCAACTCGAGCAACCGCTGGAGCTGGTGGCAGGAGGCGTGGCACGCGTTCACGCGCCATCCCGGCGGCGGCACCGGCGCGGGGACCTTCCAGATCACCGATCTCATCCACCGCAAGACCTCGCTCGTCACGACGACCGAGCCGCACAACGTCCCGCTGCAGTTCCTGAGCGAGACCGGCATCGTCGGCCTCTTGCTCTTCGTCGTCGCCGCGGTCGCAGCGGTCGTCGCCGTCGTTCGCACACGGGGACGCGCGACCGGCGCCGAGCGCGCGGCGGTGACGGCGCTCGCGCTCGGCGCCGCCGTCTTCCTCCTGCACCTCGTCGCCGACGTGGACTGGGACTACCTGGCCACGTGCGGCCCGCTCCTGCTGCTCACCGGCGCCCTCGTCGCCCACGGCGGCGAGGCGCGCGTGCCGTCACGCCGTCCACTCCTCGCCGTCGCCGCCACCGCGTTCGCCCTCGCTGCGATCTATTCGCTCGCCGCGCCCTGGCTCGCGCAGCGCGAGCTCGCGACGGCGACGACGGTCGCGCAGGTGAAGCGCGCGCACGCGTACGACCCGCTCTCGACCGACGCGCTCACCGAGTGGGCGGCGTTCGAGGAGGCGTCGGATCCGGCGCGCGCCGACCAGCTCTTCCGCGACGCCGTCGGACTCGAGCCAGAGAACGCGAACGTGTGGTTCGAGTTCGGCGACTTCCTGTGGGACGAGGGCGCGTGGAGCGCGGCCTATCGGGCCTACAGCAGGTCCTGGCACGACGACCGCTTCGGCCCCGCCGGCGTTCCGTGCGGCAAGCTCGACGTGGCGCGGCACAAGGTTCTGGGCGTATGGCCGCCTAGCTGCCCAGGAGGACGACCAAGCGAGAACTCTTGAGCATCGCCGAGGTCAGGCCGTCGATGGGAGCGACGAGCCTGATGCCGGTGTCGTGCGCGAGCCGCCGCGCTTCCTTCGCGTAGCCCGGCACGAACATCACCATCGACTGCCCGTAGTGGTGGGGTGGTGCGTTCGCGGCGCCCCCGATGCGGTAGCCGAGCGACTGCAGGTGCGCCGCCTCCGTGTGCGCGACACCGCTGATGCCGTTCCCGTTGAGGACGAGCACCTCGACCGCGCTGCGCGCGCGGAGCGGGCGGACGGTCACCTTCACCGTGTGCACCGGCACGACCGCACGGTGGACGACCGGGGCCTTCGCCGCGACCGTCACCGCAGGCGCAGTCGTCACCGCGGCCGCGGTCTTCTTCGCCGGATGGACGAGGAGCGCGGACCCCGCGGCGATGAGGGCCACGAGCTCGACCGCTGCGATCGCCGCGGCGACGAGCGTCGCGGTGCGCCAGGGAAACGTGTGCGGAAGATGCTCGGCGGCGTCCACGGCCCGAACCGATTCGCCGGTCCGCGGCCCGATCCTTCTAGGCGGTGATCCAGTCCCAGGTGCGGGCAAGCCCGTCGGCGAGCGAGTGCGCCGGCCGCCAGCCGAGCTCGCGCGCCGCGAGAGAGGCGTCGAGGACGCTGCGCTGCAGCTCCCCGAGCCGCGCCGGGGCGAAGTCCGGCTCGCGCTCGATCCCCGCGGCTTCCTCGATCGCGCGGTACAGATGGATGACCGACGTCTCGACGCCGGTGCCGATGTTGAACGTGCCGCCCCGGCGCTCGCTCGCGAGCAGCATCGCGTCGACGACGTCGCCGACGTAGACGTAGTCGCGCGTCTGGCTGCCGTCTCCGAAGATCGTCGGCGTGCCACCGTCCTGCAGCAGGCCCATGAAGATGGCGACGACGCCGGCTTCGCCGTGCGGCATCTGCCGTGGCCCGTACACGTTGCCGAAGCGAAGCGAGACGTGGTTCGTCCCGTACAGGCGGTTCCACGTGCCGAGGTAGTCCTCGCCGGCGATCTTCGAGGTTCCGTAGGGGGCAAGCGGGAGCGCGGGCGTCGTCTCCGGCTGCGGGCCGTCGCACTCGCCGTAGGCGGCGCCGCCGGAGGACGCGAACACGACGGTGGCGCCGTGGCGCCGCGCCGCCTCGAGCATCCTGATCGTCCCGACGACGTTCACGTCCGCGTCGTAGGCCGGGCGGTCGACGGAGACGCGGACGTCTGCCTGCGCGGCGAGATGGAAGACCAGGTCGGGCCGGGCGGCGTCGACCGCCTCGTCCGGGTCGCGGATGTCGGCGACGTGCAGCGTGGCGTCGTCGGGCACGTTCTCCCGTCGTCCCTTGGAGAGGTTGTCGAGCACGTGCACCTCGTCCCCGCGCGCGAGGAGGGCGTCGACGAGGTTCGAGCCGATGAAGCCCGCCCCGCCGGTCACGATCGCGCGCACGGCTCTATCGTAGGCGCCACGTGTTCGTGACCTTCGAGGGAGTCGACGGCTCGGGGAAGTCGACGCAGGCGGAGCTCCTCCGCGACGCACTCGTCGCCGAGGGACGCGACGTGGTGCTCACCCGCGAGCCCGGCGGCACCGAGCTGGGGGAGGCGGCGCGCGAGCTCGTGCTCAACGGGCCGGAGATGTCGCCGTGGGCGGAGACGGCGCTCTTCGCCGCCGCACGCGCGGAGCTCGTCGCGCGCGTGATCCTGCCCGCCCTCGGCCGCGGCTCCGACGTCATCTCGGACCGTTACGTCGACTCGTCGCTCGCGTACCAGGGCATCGCGCGCGGGATCGGGATCGAGCCGGTCCTCGACCTGAACCTCCACGTCGTGCAAGGGCTCATGCCGGATCTGACCGTGCTGCTCCTCGTCGATCTCGAGCTCGCGGCGGTCCGCTCGGGCGCGACCGACCGGCTCGAGCGCGAAGGGGCCGACTTCCGCGCGCGCGTCGACAGCGCCTATCGCCAGCTGGCGGCGCGGTTCCCGGAGCGCATCGTCGCGCTCGACGCCGCCCGTCCCGCCGACGAGCTCTCAGAGGTGATCCGTGAGCGACTTCGAAGCCGTATCTGAGCAGTTCGAGGCGAAGCGCCTCCTGTCGGCGGCGCTCGCCGACGGGCCCGCGCACGCGTATCTGCTGCACGGGCCGTCCGGGGTGGGCAAGCGCGACCTCGCGCTCCTCTTCGCGGCGGAGCTGCTCGGCGACCATGCGCGCGTCGAGCGGCGCTCGCATCCCGACCTGTACGTGCTCGAGCCGCTCGGCGACCAGATCCGCATCGACGACATCCGCGCGCTGCGCCACGACCTGCACATGCGTCCGTTCGAGGCTGCGCGCCGCGTCTATCTCGTCTTCGGCGCCGACACGATGAACGAGGACGCCGCCGACGCGCTCCTCAAGGACCTGGAGGAGCCGCCGCCGTACGCGGTCATGCTCCTCGTCGCCGACGACCTCGGTCCGATCCCGGAGACGATCCGGTCGCGCTGCCAGCTCGTCCCGTTCCGGCGGCTGTCGGAGGGCGCCGTGCTCGCCGCCGTCCGCTCGCGCGCGCCGGAGCTGCCGGACGAGGAGGTGACGACGGTCGCCCGCGTCGCCGGCGGCCGGCTCGACCGGGTGGAGCGGCTGCTCGACCCGGCGGCGCAGCAGCGGCGCGAGCAGCTGCTCGGCGTCGCCCGCGCCGTCTACCTCGATCCCGAGTTCGACGCCGGCAGCGGAGCGGGGGCGATCGTCGCCGGCATCGAGGAGCGCGGCGCCGAGGCACGCGACAAGGCGGAGGAGTCGGTCGCCGTCCTCGAGCTGACCGGGCGCGAGGCGGAGCAGCGGCTCCGCCGCGCGCAGCGCGGGGCCGAGCGCGACGAGCTGCTCGCCGTCCTCGAGGAGCTGGAGTGGTGGTACCGCGACCTCGTCGTCGCCGGCGTCGGCGCGGACGACGCGGTCGTCCATGTCGACCGTCTGGACGAGCTGCGCCAGGACGCGTCCCGGGAGCGGCTCACGGCCGCGGAGGAGGCGTGCGAGGTCGTGCGCGACGCGTGGCGCGAGGCGGAGGAGCTTCAGCTCTCGGTGCCGTTGGCAGTCGAGGCCTTGCTCCTCCGCCTACGCCGGGTTCTTGCTTAGGCGGCCATGCCGGCAAAGCCGGCATGGCCTTTTCTGGTCGGCATCGCGAGCGACGCCTAAGCGGCGCTGGCCAGCTCGTCGCCGAGCTCGAGCTGCAGGCGCATGAGCGCCTCGCTCTCGAGCTGGCGGACGCGCTCGCGCGTGAGCCCGAGCTCCTTGCCGATCGTCTCGAGCGACGCGGACTCGCCGCCGAAGCCGAAACGAAGCTCGATGATCCGCCGCTGCCGCTCCGGGAGCTCGGCCACCGCGCGCTGGACGCGCTGGCGCCGGAGCGCCTCGGCGGCCTCCTCGGCGGGGTCGGCGGACGTCTCGTCGGCGAACAGGTCGCCGAGCTCGGAGTCGCTGTCGGAGCCGAGGCCCTGGTTCAGCGAGACCGAGTCGACTGCGTCGAGCGCCTCGACGACGTGCTCGACCTTGAGCCGCGTTGCGTCGGCCAGCTCGTCCACGGTCGCCTCGCGGCCCAGCTTGGCCTGCAGCTCGGCGGACGCGCGGTTGAGCTTGATCCGGCGCTCCTGGACGTGCACCGGGATGCGGATCGTCTTGGACTGGTTCGCGACCGCGCGCTGGCAGGCCTGGCGGATCCACCACGTCGCGTAGGTCGAGAACTTGTAGCCCTTGCGCCAGTCGAACTTCTCAGCGGCGCGGTTCAGGCCGATGACGCCCTCCTGGATGAGGTCCAGCAGCGGGACGTCGTGACCCTGGTAGCGCTTCGCGATCGAGACGACGAGCCGGAGGTTGGAATTGATCATCCGCTCCTTCGCGGCGGCGTCGCCCTTCTCGATGCGCTTCGCCAGCGCCACCTCGTCGGCGGCGGTGAGCAGCTTGTGCCGGCCGGCGGCGTCCATGAACAGCTGGAGCGGATCGAGCGTGCCGGTGGCGGCAGGCGCGGCGGCCGTCGTCGTGACGGCGGCGCGGACGACCACGTCGCGCTCGTCCAGCGCGGCGGTCAGAGCCGCGATCTCGTCCTCGGCCAGCTCGTGCTCGTCGGCGAACGCCTCGAGCTCCTGCTCCTCGATGAACCCGCGCTCGGCGGCCTCCTCGACGAGGCGCTCCGTGGGCGTCAAATCATGCAGGTGCGTGTCAGTCAGTGGAATCTTCCTCTTTCGTGTTGGTCGCGGATCCGCGCTCGCCGCGGCTCCTGGGCCTTCCGACGCGGGCCGGTGCCCGCGATTTCCGGACGGCCTCTCCGTCTATTTATAGAACGGCATGGCGCCTGAGTCCATTCCCAAACATCGCATTTTTGCGATTCCCTAACAACGAGGGATACGCCCTTAACAGCCTTCCGGTTTCCAAGCGGGAAAAACCCGGATAGTCTGCCCGGCGATGAGGTGGAGGGCAGGCCTTTTCTGCATGCTCGTCCTCCAGGCATTCCTGTGGCTGGGGGCGGGGACGGCTGCGGCCGCGGCGCCGCCGACGCTCCAGGTGGACGTGATCGGGTCGGGATCCGTCTCGGGATCGGGTATCTCCTGTGGGCTCGGCAGCCTCAGCTGCTACTCGGCCTACGGCTCCACCGCCTCCGTCACGCTGACCGCGGCCGCCTCCACGGGCTGGACGATCACCGACTGGCTCAACGGATCCGGTGCGGCGATCTGCGGCTCGACCACGACCTGCGCCGTCACCCCGGGGACGGCAAGCACGGTGGTTCTCGAGCTCGCGACGACAGGCCCGGTTCAGACGAGCTCCTTCGGCGTGTCCCTTCCGACGGGGAGCTCGACGACGAGACAGGGGACGGTCTCCAGCGGGTCGACGACCTATCCGATCTCCTGCGACCAGGGCGGCGCGACGCCCGCGACGCAGTGCAGCCTGACGGTCGTCCAGTCGTCGACGGTGACGGTCACGCAGGCGGCCGCCGCCGGCTACACGTTCGGCGGGTGGGGCGGCTCGTGCGGCGGATCGGGCCCGAGCTGTTCCGTCTATCTCTCCGGCAACGGGCTCGTGAGCGGGAGCTTCCCGTCCACGAGCGCGAACACGCTCACGGTTTCGGTCAGCGGGAATGGAAGCGTCAGCGGCGGCGGCATCTCCTGCGGCTCGGGCGCGACCTGCGACTCGCCTGAGCCGGCGGGCTCGAGCGTGACGCTCACCGCGACTCCCGCGAGCGGCTACGTCCTCACCGGCTGGAGCGGCGGCTGCACCGGCATCCAGTCCACCTGCACCGTCCAGATGGACGCGGCCAGATCGGTCACCGCGACGTTCCAGCAGCAGGTGCAGCTCGCGGTCACCGTCAGCGGCGCGGCCGGCAACTACGTCACCGGCGGCGGCATCGGCTGCGACGTCAACCAGACGTGCACCGCCGGCGAGGCGCCGAACACCACCGTCACGCTCACGGCGACCGCCGTCGGCGGCGCGACCGTGCTCTGGTCCGGATGCACGAGCACGGCCGGCAACACGTGCTCGGTGACGATGGGCACGACGCCGTCCGCCGTCACCGCGTCCTTCTCGGGCGGGACGGCGCCGCCGATCGCGACCGACCAGCTCAGCGTCACCGTGAAAGGCGACGGATACGTCACCGTGCTCGTCGGCAGCGCGACCATCTACTGCACGAGCGCCGGCGGCAGCGGATGCACGGCGACGGTTCCCGCGAACTCGTCGCTGACGCTCAGCGCCATCCCGGCCTCCGGTGTATCCGGAGACTTCCAGCACTGGTTCGGCGACTGCTCCTCGTTCAGCACGACGACGTGCACGTTGACGATGACGAGCGCGAAGAGCGTCGAGGCGGACTTCGTCGGCAGCAGCACCACGTACCCGCTCACCGCGCAAGTCGTCGGGAACGGGACGGTCACCGGCGCCGGCCTGAGCTGCTCGTCGACCGGCAGCGGCGGGTGCAGCGTGAACCAGGCCGCGAGCGCGACGTTGATCCTCACCGCGTCGCCCAGCTTCGGCGCCACGTTCACGGGCTGGAGCGGTGCCTGCACCGGGGCGGGGACGTGCACGGTGTCGATGACAACCGCGAAGACGGTCACCGCCACGTTCACCACCTCCACGCGGCTCTCGACGACGGCCGACCTCTCGATCGACGTCAGCGGAGGCGGGACGGTGAAGGCGAGCGGCGGCTCCTGCTCGAACTCCCAGCCGAAGCCGAAGACGTGCACGCAGAAGTACGACGTCGGCAAGTCGGTGACGCTCACCGCCGTGGCGGCGCCGGGCGCGAAGTTCACCGGCTGGACGGGCGCCTGCTTCGTCAGGACGACGACATGCACGGTGTCGGTGACCTCCAACCTGAGCGTCGGCGCGACGTTCACGACGCCCGCGTTCGGCGCCACGCACGAGCCGAAGGTCGTCCGGACGGCCCACCGCTTCGAGGTGACGCTGTATTACGAGACGGAGACGGCCGGAACGTTGAAGCTCGTCGCGGCGCACTCGGGGGGCGCGGTCTTCCTCACGAAGACGGAGACCGTGCAGAAGGGCGCCGGCCACGTCTCATTGGTCGTCCCCAAGTCGGGTCGCTACGTGTTCACGCTGACCATCGGGAAGCACGCGCTCCGCTGGGGCATCCCGGTCCGGTAGCGGGCTACAATCGTGGGCCCCGCCGACGTAGCTCAGCTGGTAGAGCACATCACTCGTAATGATGGGGTCCGCGGTTCGAATCCGCGCGTCGGCTTCAACCACCGTTAGAGCTTCGGGCGTATTCGTCTTCGCGCACTCCTCGCGTTACCTCGAACTCTCCGGTACGCAAGGCATTGCTTCCACGTGGTCAGCGCTGGTCGGTCCGCGAGAGAGCCACCCGCCCGTGTTCGAGCCAGCCGGTCTCTTCCGAATCCCGCGTCGCGTGCTTCCGCAACGGCGAGAGCCGGGGCAATGTGGCAGCGACGAGGAGGGTGACCAGCACGATCCCGAGCAGCGCCTGAGCCCCAACAGCCGCCGATAGCGGCTGGTCTGCTCCGACGAACGGCCTTCGACTCGTTAGCCATAGCCATCGGTCGATCAGGGTGTGGACGACCGGAACGCCGAACCACGGCGCCCCGAGCCACAGCGTCAGCTGTACGAGCACCACGCCGGCGAAACCAAGGGCGCGGCGAGCGCGCGTCCACCTAAGCATCTGAGGGATCGTCAGGAGAACGAAGACGAGCCGATACTCAAAGCTCTCAAACAGGGAGAAGGTCGTGACGTAGATCAGTGCGCCCATGACGAAGAAGTCGAGGTCTCGCAGGTCCGGGCTCTTGTCCACCGTGGCTCTTAGCCGCACCCATAGCCAAGGTTGCATCGCCATGGCCGCGACGATTGCGATTCCGACGAAGATCCAGTCCCAGGCAGACGCCCCGAGATGTATCCGGTATGCGGCGAAGAGATTCGATGCCCAGCTACCGAGCGGCTTGATTCCGTATGAGTACGCGGACGTCTGCGGAACAACACGTTGAATTTCACGGATCGTCCCGAGAGTCGCGAGGGCATAGACGCCGAATCCGAGGATCACGGCGCCGAAGGCAACCACTCCACGCCGCCCCGGCAACCGGAGCAGAACCGGGGCTGCCAGGATCGGGAACAGCTTCAAGATCGCCGCGAACAGAAGCAACAGCGGGCTCACGAAAGCCCCTCCTCCGCTTCGTCGCAGGAGCGTTGCTGTCAAGACGATCAGCGCGAAGATGAGTAGATCCGCGTTGCCTCGCTCGACCCCGAGCATGACCGAGGGAGAGCACAGAGCCAGGGCGTAGATGACGCCAGCGCAAGCTCCCGATCCCCGTGGAATGACGACGAGTGCAGCACTAAAGAATAGGCACGCAGTCAGGACGCCGAGTGCGACCGTGTTGCCGGGCCCCAAACCCAGATGCGACGGGAACAGCCAGATACTCGGATAGTTCGCGGGCCGATCTAAGGGATCGCACGGATTGACCGGAAGCACAGACACCCCCTGCCGGACGCATTGCCACGCGCTCGTTATGGACCGCATGTCGAGGAACGACGGAGAGAGAGCCCAAACACCGAGGTGTCCCCAGGAGCGATGACCGCCGCGTGCGAAGAGGAGGACGAAGTACGCGGCCACGATTCCCGCAGCTGTGAAACGACCACGCCAACCAGACAGGCGAATCCGCAGCCTGGCACCCGTCACGTAGCAACCAGAGTCGCCACCGCGTTCATTATGCAAAGCTCTCCGGTGGCCGGAATTAACAGCCTTCCGGTCGGCTCTTTCGGCAGGGACCCCTCGAAATAGGAGAGAATCTCGCGGCACGATGTTGCGGCGCGTTCTCCTCCTCGGTCTCCTTCTTCTCGCCGGACTCGTCCCCGCCGGAACCGCACTCGCCAAGACGGTGCCGGCCGACGCGCCGTTCCGCGTCGTCATCCTCGACCACATGGCGGGCTGGCAGCTCCGCCAGTTCGCGCGCCGCGGCGCCATCGGGCTCCTGGTCCCCGGCGCGGGGCCGACGACGAACCGCCGCCAGGCGCTCGCACAGCTCGTGCGCGGCCGCCAGGAGAACGCGCGTCTCGGCGGCGTCCCCGAGGGCCCGCCGCTGCTGTCGGCGAACCTCGCGACCGGGACGCCGAGCCATGCGCGCACGATCATCGTCACGCTGCCGCCGAGGACGCCGAACGGCGGCACGGTCGCGAACGACAAGCGCTACTACGTCGTCGTCCTCGGGGGCGGCTTCCACGGTCTGCTCGTCTCGAGGACGACGCGCATCCCCGGGCTCGTCTCCATCGTCGACATCGCACCGACCGCGCTCGGGCACCTGCGCGGGTCGCTCACCTCGACGCCGTCCGCGCACGCGGTCGCGAGCCTGAAGCAGCTCAATGCGCAGATCCACGCGAACAACCGGCTGAAGCTCGCCGCGCTCATCGTGCTCGCGTGCTTCGCCGCATTGCTCGCGGCGATACGTCCGCGCGCGGCGCTGACCGCGGTGCCGGCGGCGCTGCTCGCGAGCCTCGCGCTCGGTGGGCTGCACGTGACGAACGAGGTCGCGATCCTCGCCGTGCTCATCGTCGCCACGCTCGCGGGCGGCCTCGCGCTCGCGTGGTTGTGCCGAACGGACGGGATGCTGCTCCTGTTGTTCCTCGGCGTGGTCCTCGTGCATCTGTACCTGCTCGCGAAACGACCGGACTGGGTGGCGCTCACGCCGCTCGGACCGACGCAGAACTCGCGCTTCTGGGGCATCGGCAACCAGCTGGAGACGCTGCTGCTGGCGCCGCTCCTCGCGGGCGCGGCGATCGCTGGGCGCCGGTTCGGCCTGCTCGGCTTCACCGCGTTCGGCCTTCTCGGCCTCTTCCTGATGACGGACAACCGCTTCGGCTCCGACGGCGGCGGTGCGATCGTGCTCGGCGTCGCGCTCGCGTTCCTCGGCGCGCGCACGCTGCGTATCGGCGTGCGCGGCTTCGTGACGATCCTCCTCGCCGCTGCGCTCGTCGTGCTGAAGGACGTCTCGTCGAATCTGCAGGCGGCGGGCCCGGATCACCTTCGCAGCGCATTCGGGAGCGGGCTCTCGGGCCTCTGGGCGGTGGCGAAGAACCGCGTCCCGCTCTCGTACCAGCCCGCGATCCACGACTGGACGACGGTGCTGCCGCTCGCGATCTGGTTCCTCGTGTCGTTCGCGGCCGCGCTCTACGTGGCGCGTCGCCGGCCGACGCGGGATCTCGTCATCACGGTCGGCATCGCGATGGTGACGTCGCTGCTCGTGAACGACTCCGCGATGTACGAGCTCACCGGCGGCGTCGTCGTGCTCGCCGCGCTCGCACGGTTCGCGCCGGCGCCGGCCGTGCCGGTGACCGTGCGCTCGCTGGTTCGGACGCTCAGCCCTGCAGCGGTTGCTGTGCGATCTCGCCGGTCGCGATCGCCGCTTCCGCGCTGAGCGCCGCGTCGAGGTCGGCCGCGTCGATCGACCTCGTCACTCCCACCGGCGTCGCGCAGTACGGGCAGGTCTGCCAGAGCGCCTCGAGCGGCGCGTCGCAGTTCGTGCACGGCTCGCGCAGCCGCGTCGTGCAGACCGGGCACACGAGATAGTCGTTCTCGACCTCGCTCAGGCAGACGGGGCAGCGCGGCTCCGACTGGGCGAGCCGGGTGCGGAGCGCGC
The DNA here is from genome assembly GCA_019234175.1 of Actinomycetota bacterium. Lineage (GTDB taxonomy): Bacteria > Actinomycetota > Thermoleophilia > Gaiellales > Gaiellaceae > Palsa-739. The sequence continues at coordinate 11,518 of JAFALP010000330.1, forward strand.
GCATCTCGATCTCGCGGGCGCGCACGTCGGCGAGCGTCTCCGGCGGCCGGAAGAGGACGTACACGGACGGGCCGATCAGCGGCACCATGCCCAGCAGGGTGGCGAAGCCGACCAGGCGCCCGTCGTCGATGCGGCGGCGCGCGTCGCGATGGACGCGGTACGCAAACCCGAGCCAGACGACGGCGAGGAACACGATCACGCCGTCTTCGGCGATCGAGAACGCCGTCGAGTGGATCGTGCTGTGGACGGAGCCGAAGACCGAGGCGAGCATGCGGGGAACGTGATCCCCATCGGACGAAAGCGGAAACCACGGCAGACTACGGCTCGATGGCGGACGCACTCCTCGTCGTGCACCTGCTCGCGGCCGCGGTCTGGGTCGGCGGGACCGTCGCGCTCGTCTTCGTCGCCGTCCCCCCGGTCCAGAAGCTCGAGGGCGAGGTGCGCGCGCAGCTCCTGCGCCAGTTCGGACGGCGGTGGCGGCCCATCGGCTGGAGCGCGCTCGGGATCGCGATCGTCACGGGCTTCGGCCTCGCCGCGTACGACCATGCCTTCCATACGGCGCCGCACTCGTTCGACCTCGTGCTCGCGGTCAAGGGGGCGCTGATCGGCCTGGTGGTCGCCGGCTCGTACCTGCACGACTCCGTCCTCGGGCCGGGGCTGGCGCGGCAGATCCGCGAGGGGAAGCCGCAGTCGCTGCGGCCGCTCCTGACCCGGATCGGGCGCGCGAACCTCCTGATCACGCTCGTCATTCCCGTGCTCGGGGTCGTCCTGACCGAGCTCACCTGACCATCTCCGTTTCGGGCGCGTCCAGGCGCGCAACAACGCATTCGCAGTGCGCGACCGGAGACGTGGCGACCCCGACCTGACCGCGCTGCTGCTCGCGCGCCGCTCGCGGCTTCGGCGCGTGCAGAAGCACCGTCGCACCGCGGCCGTGCTCACCGCAGTGGGCGTTGCGGTCGTCGCGCTCCTCGTCGCCACCGCGGCCGGCGGCCGAGCCGTCGTCATGGACTCGTGCGATCTCGACTCGCTCGCACCGCTCAGCCTCGGCCAGAACTCCTTCGTGTACGCGAGCGACGGGACGCTGCTCGGCGTCGTGCCCTCCCTCGAGAACCGGCAGCCGTTGC
>JAFALP010000391.1 GCA_019234175.1 Actinomycetota bacterium
GGGTGCGCTGGACGAACAGCGTCAGCCCCACAACGAGGACGATCGTCCCGACGATGACGATGACGCCCGCATAGCTGATGCGCGCCTGCGCCGGAAGCGTGAAGCCGTGCAGCGCGATCGGGCTCCTCCAGCTGAAGCTGTTGTAGCTGCGGTACTGCGCGCCGAGCACGAGCTGGGCCGCGTTCTCGAGGAAGAACGACACCCCGAGCGCGGTGATGAGCGGCGCGATGCGCGGCGCGTTCCGCAGCCGCCGATACGCGAAGCGCTCGATCATGACGCCGAGCAGGCCGCCGCCGAGCATCGCGCAGAAGAACATGATGAAGAGCAACAGCCAGACGGGGATGCCGAGATTCGTCGCGCCGCCGGCCACGTCGATGATCCCGAAGCCGATGAACGAGCCCACCATGTAGATGTCGCCGTGGGCGAAGTTCAGGAGCTTCAGGATCCCGTACACCATCGAGTAGCCCAGAGCGATCAGCGCATAGACGCTCCCATGCGTGATGCCGGAGACGAGCTCGGTGACGAAGAGGTTCCAGTTCATGCGAGGAGGAGGGTGGCCGGCTTACCGGCCACCCTCCAGTTCGCGATGACTACGCGACCGTGACGTACTTGCCGTTTTCGATCTTGAAGATGTGGAACTTGGCGCCCGCGACGTCGCCGTTGGCGGTCAGCTTGATCGGACCACCGAGGATCGTCGACGGCAGGGACACCTTGAGGACGTCCTTGCGGACCTCCGCTCTGCTGATCTTCCCGTCAGCGCACGCCTTGGTGACCGCTGCGGCGTACATCTGCGCGAGAACGTAGTTCGGCGCACCGAACGGGCTCGTCGCGCCCGGGAACTGCTTGTGGAACTGCGTCACGATCGCGGCGTCGGCCGGGATCGTCGTCACGTCCGGGGCGAAGAACGAGATGAACGCCCCGTTCGTCGTGAAGTTCGTCGCGTCGAACGTGCCGTCGCTGCCGAACGGAACCGCGGTCTTGCCCTGGGCCTGGAGCTGCTGCGAGAACAGCTGGGCCTCGGCCGCGATCTGGAACGGCAGGAAGACGACCTTCGTGCTCGAGTCGACCTTCGCGATGAGCGAGGAGAAGTCGGTCGCCTTCTGGCTCACCGACTCACGGTCGACGGTGACGCCGGCGTTCGTCAGCGTCTGCTGCACGATGTCGGCCAGACCGGTCGAGTACGACTCCTGGTCGTCCACGACCATGACCTTCGAGCCCTTCGTGACGCCGAGGTGCGACATCATGTAGGCCGCGTCGGTCGGGCCTTGCACGCCGTCGTTCGGCACGTCGCGGAAGAAGTAGCCCTTCCACGCGCCGCTCGTCAGCGAGACGCGAGTCGCCGACCCGGAGGCGAATGCGAGACCCGCCTTCTTGAAGATCGGCGCGACCGCCTGAACCTCGTCGCTACCAGCCGGCCCGATGACGCCCATGACGGCCGCGTTGGACGCGAGCGCCTGCGCCGTCGTCGAAGCCTTCGACGGGTCGAGCTGCGTGTCTTCCTGAACGAGCGTGATCTTCGGCTTGTGGGTCTTGTTCCACTGCGTGAAGTAGAACTCCGCCCAGTGCAGCTGGTCGCTGCCGATCGAGCCGGCAGGGCCGGTGATCGGAGCCTGCATGCCGATCTTCACGTTCGAGCAGGACGCCGCCGCGGCAGCCGCGTGCGATGCCGGCTTCGCCGAGGCGACGGACACGACCGCGAGCACCACCGCCGCCACGGCGATCGCGATCAGTCCAATCCTTCTCACCATCGAGTTACCCTCCTTATGGGTTGTTCCCCCGTATAGACGCGCGGACGTCGGGACGGTTTGCCCGCGGCGTCGCAGGGGGCCTCGACTGTAGCCGCTTTGAGGAGATTCGCACAGGTGTACCCTGAAAAGACCGTGCAATGGTGCATCCAGTCCGACGAGGAGGACGTGCTCTTCGGCCCCGCGCGGGGCTGCGACGAGTTCGAGCAGCGCGTGCTCGAATTCGACGGCCCGTCCGACGGCTTCGGGCCGTCCACCGACGACGAGGTGCTGTTCGTCCTGAAGGGCACCGGCATCGCGCGCGTCGCGGGCAACCAGACCGAGCTCGCGCGCGGGACCGCCGTCTACGTCGCCGCCGGCTCCGAGTGGAGCATCGAGCAGGCCTCCGGCCTGCGCGTGCTGTCGGTGCTCGTGCGGCAACCGCTCCCGTCCAACGGCGTCGCGTACAGCGTCGTCGGGCTCGACGACGTCGAAGCGGACGAGGCGACGGCAGGCCGGATGTTCCGGCTGCTCGCGCCGTCGCCCTCGGTGACGCAGTTCGTCGGGTACATCCCGCCGGGCCGCGCGCCCGACCACTACCACCGCTACGACGAGGTCGTCTACGTGCTCCAGGGAGACGGCGCGCTGCACATCGACGGCGAGTCCGCGCCGCTGCGCCCGGGGTCGTGCATCCACCTGCCGGCGAAGATCGTGCACTCGCTCGAGAACCACGGGCCGGGCGAGATGCACGTGCTCGGCGTCTTCCGCCCGGCGGGCTCGCCGGCCGAGGCCTACTACGTCGACGGAACGCCTGCCTACCAGTACTGATGCCGCGCATCGAACGCACAGCGGAGATCGGCTGGGACGGCAACGTCGCCCGCGGCGTCGGCACGATCACCGGTGACACGGGCGCGTTCAGCGGCCTGCCGTTCTCGCTGCCGACGCGCATCGGCCGGGCGGAAGGGAAGACGAGCCCCGAGGAGCTTCTCGCCGCCGCGCACGGCGGCTGCATCACCATGTCGCTCGCGAGCGAGCTGACGCAGGCGGGCACGCCGCCCGGCCGGGTCGACGTCACCTGCCGCATCGTCATGGACGAGGTCGAGGGCGGAAACCACGAGATCGTCGCGTCGTACGTCGAGGCCGTCGTCTCCGTCGACGGGCTCGATCCCGACGACCTGCCCGGGCTGCTCGCGAAGGCGGACGAGGGCTGTCCGTTCTCCCGCCTGCTGCGCCGCGCGGGCGCCGAGCTGCACGTGACCGGCCGCACCGCGTGACGTTCGCGGAACTGGCCGCCGCACGGCGGACGCACAAGACGTTCGGCACCGACCCGGTTCCACGGGAGACGCTCGTCGAGCTGCTCGACCTCGCGCGGTTCGCGCCCAACCATCACCTGACGCAGCCGTGGCGCTTCCGCGTCCTCGGCCCCGACGCGCTCGCGCGCCTGCAAGAGGCCGGCGGCCCGGCCGAGGCGGCGAAGCTCGAGCGTGCACCCACGCTCGTCGTCGTGTCGGCGTCGCTGTCGGGCGACCTCATCCGCGACGAGGAGGACGTGTGCGCGACGGCGGCCGCGACGATGATCGTGCTGCTCGCCGCGACCGAGCGCGGGATCGCGACCTACTGGCGCACGCCGAGCGTGCTGCGCGGCGCGCGCGGGCGCGAGGCGCTCGGGATCCCGAACGGCGAGCGCGTCCTCGGGCTCCTGCACTTCGGCGCGCCGGAGCGCGAGCCGGCGCCGCGCGAGCGCGACGCGGTCGACGCGTACGTGGAGTTCCTCAGCTAGGCGTTCTCGCCCGGGCCGGGCTCGGCGACGCCTGACTCCGGCGTGCCGACCACCGTC
>JAFALP010000344.1 GCA_019234175.1 Actinomycetota bacterium
TCGCCGGCGAGCGCCGCTGGCGTGCCGCGCGCGAGGCGGGGAAGACGACCGTGCCCGCCGTCGTGCGCGAGGCGGACGACCGCGACACGCTCCTGCTCGGTCTCATCGAGAACGTCGCGCGCGAGCAGCTGACGCCGGTGGAGGAGGCGCGCGCATACGCGGCGCTCATCGACGAGTTCGGGCTCTCGCAGGGCGAGATCGCCGAGCGTGTCGGCCGGTCGAAGCCGTCCGTGTCCAACCGCATCCGCCTGCTCGACCTCCCCGACGACGTGCTCGGCATGGTGGAGCGCGGCCAGCTGAGCGAGGGCCACGCGCGTGCGGTGCTGGCCGTCCCCGACAACGAGGGCCGCCGGCGCCTCGCGCGCGAGATCGTGCAGAAGGGATTGTCCGTGCGCGTCGCCGAGCAGCGCGCGAAGTGGGCCGGCGCGAAGCAGAAGCCGCGCGTCCGCGCGACGCCCGTCGACCCCGCGCTCGCAGCGCGCGTGCGCGATGCGCTTGCACGGCTCACCGGCTTCCACGCGAAGGTGACGAGCGGTCGCATCGAGATCGTCTTCGCCGACGAGCACGAGCTTGCGGAGATCGCAGAGGCACTGGAGGCGTCTGTAACGTCGGAGCGTGTCGACGAATGACGCGCTCATCCATGCACGCGGCCTGACGAAGCGCTTCGGCGGGCTCACCGCCGTCGACGGGATCGACTTCGACGTCAGCAAGGGCGAGGCCTTCGGGTTCCTCGGCCCGAACGGGGCGGGGAAGAGCTCCACGATGCGGATGATCGGATGCGTCTCGCCCGTGGGCGGCGGCACGCTGCGCGTGCTCGGCCTCGATCCCGCCGCGGACGGCCCGGCCATCCGGGGCCGCCTCGGCGTCGTGCCCCAGCTCGACAACCTCGACAACGAGCTGACCGTGCGCGAGAACGTGATCATCTACGGCCGCTACTTCGGCCTGGCGCGACGCGACCTCCGGCAGCGCGCCGACGAGCTGCTCGAGTTCGTCCAGCTCTCCGAGCGCGCCAACGACCCGGTCGAGCCGCTCTCCGGCGGCATGAAGCGGCGGCTGACCATCGCGCGCTCGCTCGTGAACGACCCGGACGTGCTCCTCCTCGACGAGCCGACCACCGGCCTCGATCCGCAGGCGCGCCATGTCGTGTGGGACCGCCTGTTCCGGCTGAAGCAGCAGGGCGTGACGCTCGTGCTGACGACGCACTACATGGACGAGGCGGAGCAGCTCTGCGACCGGCTCGTGGTCATGGATCACGGCAAGATCGCCGAGGAGGGGTCGCCGGCCGGCCTCATCCAGCGGCTGTCCACGCGCGAGGTCGTCGAGCTTCGCTTCCCCGGCGACGCGCCCGTCGTCGAGTCGTCCGCCTTCAACGGCCGAGTCGCCCGCGTCGAGGTGCTGCCGGATCGCGTGCTGCTCTACACCGACGACGGCGACGCGCTTGCGCCGATCGCGCACGAGCTGCTCGGCGCGCAGAGCGTCCTCGTTCGCCGCTCCACGCTCGAGGACGTGTTCCTGCGGCTCACCGGCCGAACGCTGGTGGACTGATGGACGGGGCGCTGCGCGCGTACGAGCATTGGGTCACGTCGTACCGGCGCCTCTGGCGCGCCAGCATCGTCTCCAGCGTCCTCAACCCCGTTCTCTATCTCACGGCGCTCGGTGTCGGGCTGGGGAAGCTCGTGAACCACGGGCCGCATCCGCTCGGCGTGTCGTACGTCGCGTTCGTCGCGCCGGGCGTGCTCGCGGCGACCGGCATGCAGATCGCGACGAACGAGAGCTCGTTCCCGGTGATGGCGGCGCTGCGGTGGACGCGGACGTACTACGCGATGCTCGCGTCGCCGCTGCGCGTGCGCGACATCCTGATCGGCCACCAGCTCTACTTCGCGTCGCGCGTCGCGGTCGCGGCGACGATCTACCTCGCCGCGCTCGCCGCGTTCGGGACGCTGCACTCCGGCTACGCGATCTTCGCGCTGCCGGTCACCGTTCTCGTCGGCGCGGCGTTCAGCGCGCCCGTCGCCGCGTTCTCCGCCTGGGCGCCGAAGGATGCGTATCTCTCTGCGCTCCTTCGCTTCGGCATCGTCCCGATGTTCCTCTTCTCCGGGACGTTCTTCCCGGTCACGCGCCTGCCGCCGGGTGTGCGCGAGATCGCGTACGCGACGCCGCTGTGGCACGGCGTCGATCTCGCCCGGCATCTCACGCTCGGAACGGCGACGTGGGGCATGTCGCTCGTCCACGTCGCATACCTCGTCGCATTCGCGGGAGCCGGCCTCGTCATCGCCGAGCGCTCGTACCGGAAGAGGCTCGTGCTGTGACGACGTTCGTCGGCACGCGCGGGCACCTGCTCTTCGAGCGGAACCTGATGGTGTACCGCCGCTCGTGGCTGATCATCTTCAGCGGGCTCTTCGAGCCGCTGTTCTATCTCGCGTCGATCGGCTTCGGCCTCGGGCATTTCGTCGGGCACGTCCAGGGCGTGTCCTATGCGAGCTTCGTCGCTCCGGCGCTGCTCGCGTCGTCGGCGATGAACGGCGCCGTGTACGACGCGACGACGAACGTCTTCTGGAAGCGGCGCTACGGAAAGGTGTACGACGCGGTGCTCGCGACGCCGCTCGGCCCCGGTGACGTCGCCGTCGGGGAGACGTCGTGGGCGCAGTTCCGCGGGCTGCTGTACGCGGCCGGCTTCCTCATCACCGCCGCGTCTCTCGGGCTCATCCACTCGTGGTGGGGACTGCTGGCGCTGCCGGCGGCGATCGTCGTCGGCTTCGGCTTCGCCGGCATGGGCATCGCCGCGTCGACCTTCATCCGCAGCTGGCAGGACTTCGAGTTCGTGCAGATCGTGCAGCTGCCGATGTTCCTCTTCAGCGCGACGTTCTATCCGCTCAGCGTCTACCCGGTGGTCATCCAGTGGATCGTGCGCTTCTCGCCGCTGTACGACGCGATCGTCCTCATCCGCTCGCTCACGCTCGGCACCGTCGGGCCGGCGAACCTCCTGAACGCGGGCTACCTCGTCGCGCTGGGCGTGGGCGGCGTTCTCCTCGCCCGCCGCCGCATGGCCGGGCTCCTCCTCAGCTAGTGGACGTGCAGGTTGATGCCGAGGAACAGCAGCGGCCACAGCACGACGGCGAGCGCCGCCGAGCCGTACTGCCGCGCGGTGTGGAGGTGCTCGAAGTAGTGGTGGGTCGCCGCGACGAACGCACCGATGACGAGATAGACCGCGAGGAGCATCGGCGCTCCGACCGTCGGCCCCGCTCTGTATCCGATTGCACGCATCTCGAGAGGAGAACGGAGAAGCGGCTCGAGAGGGTGCGGGATGGGCGATCGTGGATTCGAACCACGGACCTCCGCCTTATCAGAGCGGCGCTCTAACCAACTGAGCTAATCGCCCGCGAACGGGCGCCAGCATAGCGCGACCTAGTGCAGCTCACGGGTGCGGCGCACGTACTCCTCGACCGCGAGCAGGAAGCTCCGGTCGGCCGCGAGCTCGGCGAGCTGCCCCTTCGTCTCCTCGTCGAGGCCGCGGTCGCGCGCGAGCTGCTGGAGAAAGGTCGGGAGCGACCCGTCCTTCGACATGGCGCACATGCGCAGGAAGATGCGGCGCGTGTCCGCGTCCTGGGAGATGGCCTCCAGGGCCTCGATGTCGTCCAACCAGTGGGCGATCACACCCGCTGAACGAGGTTGTGGAGCCCCTGGATACGGCTATATTCGGACGAGGTCGACGATGCAGGAGATGAGCATCTACGGCGTCAGCTTCGACTTGGTCGGCAAGCAGCCGATCGTGCTGTTGAAGACCGCCGAAGGGAACAAGTTCCTGCCCATCTGGATCGGGCATCCGGAGGCGGCGGCCATTCTCATGAAGCTGCAGAGCCAGGCGCCGCCGAGGCCGATGACGCACGACCTCTTCAGCGACGTGCTCGAGCAGCTCGGCGCGCACGTGGTGCGCATCACCGTCACCGAATTGCGCGAGAACACGTTCTACGCGCAGATCACGCTGCAGCAGGACGGCGGCGAGATCGAGGTCGACTCGCGCCCGTCCGACGCGATCGCGCTGGCGATTCGCGCCGAGGCGCCGATCTTCGCTGCGGACCGCGTGATCGAGGAGTCCGCCATCGAGTTCGAGGGCGAGGAGATCGACCAGGACCGTCTCGACGAAGAGGTCGCCAAGTTCCGCCACTTCCTCGACGAGGTCACGCCGGAGGATTTCGCCGACATCGAAGAGGAAGAGGACTAGGTCAACACGGCTGCGGCGAGCGCGACGCCGTTGAACAGCGCGTGCACGACCATGCCCGGGTAGACGCTCGTCGTCCGGTCGCGCACCCATGCGAGCGCGATCCCGAACGGGACGAGGACGAGCAGCGCCTCGACGAGGCCGTGCGCCAGGCCGAACGAGATGCCGACGACGATGATCGACGGCCAGCGGCCGATGAACTGCAGGAGCGACTGGCCCAGCCCCCGGAAGGTGAGCTCCTCGACGATCGGCGCGACGACGGCGTACAGCACGACGTTCGCCGCGAACGCGCCGGCGTGCGACGGCTCCCAGTGCGTCGGCGCCAGCCCCTGCTCCTTGCCGGGGCTTTCGGGGAGCGGGATGACCGACACGATCGCCTCGATGACGTAGATGGCGACCACAGCAGCCGCCGCGTAGCCGACCGCGCGGGGCACCGACAGTGGACGGCGCAGCGCGAGGAGGCCCCAGCTGCCGGCGGCGATCCAGAGCACGATCCCGAGCCAGAAGACGTAGACGATCAGCCCGCCGGCGAACGTCGAATAGCTGTAGACGTCGTTGTGCGCGTTGCTCGAGGTGCTGCTCGAGCTGGTGAAGCGGGCGGCGTAGTTGAGCACGGCGATGATGCCGACGAGGCTCGACCACGCGATCAGGCGCCCGCGGCTCACGGCCTGATCCTAGGCTTACGCCGTGAGGCACTTCAGTCCGGAGGAGGCGAACGCCGAGCTCGAGCACGTGCGGCCGCTCGTCGAGCAGATGGTCGAGCACCGGCGCGCGCACGTGGAGGCGCTCTCCGAGCAGGAGGCGCTGGAGACGCGCATCAAGGGGAACGGCGGCGGGATCCCGCCCGCGGTCCTCGCCGACGCGGCCGCCGCCGTCGAGCGGGAAGAGCGCGCGATCGCGCGCGCGGTCGACGCCATCGCCGAGCACGGCGCCGAGGTCAAGGACATCGACGAGGGGCTGATCGACTTCCCCGCGCTGCACCAGGGCGAGACAGTGCTGCTCTGCTGGAGGCTGGGCGAGGACGAGATCGG
>JAFALP010000070.1 GCA_019234175.1 Actinomycetota bacterium
GCTGACGACCCTTCTGCAACGCTTCGGCCCTGCCGACGACGAGATACCCGCCGCGATTGAGCGCGAAATAGAAGTTGGCGAGGATCCGCTCCTGGATATCGGGGCTGAAGTACATCAGCGTGTTGCGCGAGACGAGCATGTCGACGCGGGAGATTGGCGGATCCTTGTGCAGGTCGTTCCTGCCGAAGATGACGCTCCGGCGGAGGTCGCTGCGGAACGCGAACCCGCCGTTGGCGGGCTGGAAATAGCGCTCGCGCAGGTCGGGCGGAATGTCGGACAGCTGCTTCACCGAGTACGTCGCGTCGCGCGCTTCGGCGAGGGCCTCCTCGTCGACGTCGGTGGCATAGATCTTGACGCGGTCCTTGTATGCGTCTTCCCCGAGCGCCTCGGCGAGAAGGATCGAGATGGTGTACGGCTCCTCGCCGGACGCGCATCCGGCCGACCAGACGCGGATCGGCGCGTTCGGCTCCCGGCCGGCGAGGACCTTCGGGATCACGTCGGAGGCCACGAGCTCCCACGTCTCCCTGTCGCGGAAGAAGCCGGTGACGTTGATGAGAATCGCGTTGAAGAGCTCGCTGAACTCGTCCGGATGCGCTTCGAGGTAGTCGCGGTACGCGCCCCACCCGTTCGCGCCCACCGCCTGCATGCGCTTCTCGAATCGCCGCATGAGCGTCGGGCGGCGATAGCCCGTGTAGTCGAAGCTGCGCGCGTTGCGGACGTACTCGAGCAGGCTTTCGAAGTCTGGATCGATCGTGCTCACGGCATGTGCCCCGCAAAGTCGACCACGGCAGGGCCGATCTCGTCGAGCGAGAGTATCGCGTCCACGCCACCCGCGAGGATCGCGGCCCCGGGCATGCCGAAGTGCTGCGCCGTCGCCTCGTCCTGTGCGAGGACGCGCCCTCCGGCTTCGTGCACGGCGGCGGCCCCCGCTGCGCCGTCGCTGCCGGTCCCGGAGAGGACGATTGCGAGGCATCTGCCCCGGTACTCCTTCGCGATGGAGAGCAGGAGCGCGTCGGCGCTCGGCCGCACGTGGTGCACGCGCTCGGAGCGCTCGAGGTGGAGGGTCCCGCCGGCGGCGACGACGAGGTGGTCGTCGGGCGGGGCGACGTAGACGACGCCGGGCTCGAGCGCGTCCCCGTCGATGGCCTCGCGCACGGGGAGCGCGGTCTTGCGCCCGAGGATGCGCGCGAGCAGGCTCGGATGCTCGGGCATGAGATGGAGGACGACGACGACGGCGGCGTTCAGGTCGGTGGGAAGGCCGCCGAGGACGGCCTCCATCGCCTCGATGCCGCCGGCGGAGCCGACGATCGCGACGACGTCGAGCGGCTTGGTCTCAACCGCCGGGGACATCGCGCTCGAGGAGGATCGACCGGATGAGCTCAGCCTGATCGAGAGCCTCGCGCGCGTACGCATCGAAGCGGCCGGCAACTGCGGGCGACCCGCGCTCGCGCGAACGCCGCGCCGTGCGCCCGGAGAGATCCGCCCGCTCCTGGAGGGCGCGGAACGCCGCCCACAGCGCGTTGTCGATCTGCTCGGCCTCCTCGTCGAGCACGCCCTCTGCCGTGAACGCGTGCCCGACCCGGCAGCGGAAGCGATGCAGACCGTCGTCGACCTCCCAGAGGACGCCGCCGCACGACGGGCACGAGAAGCGCGAGGGCTCACCCGGGGGGTACGACCGCTCGACCGTGTCGCGATCGAGCTCGGCATAGCTCGTCTCGTGGGCCATCTCGTCCCGCTCATTCTCGCTCACGGGGACCTCCTTCGACAGGTTTTCGACGGCGGCGACGATCGCCCCCGCGACGGACGCCGTCGGCTCGACCCGGTCGGGGTGGTCTCGGGCGATGGCGCTCGCGGGCATCCCGGGAAAGTCGGCCTCGTCCGGGTCCTGGACGATGACGCAGCCTCCCCGGCGGGCGATCGCTGCCGCGCCGACGGCGCCGTCGTCGCGGGAGCCGGAGAGCACGACGCCGACCACGCGGGGACCGTAGGCGCGCGCCGCGCTGCGAAAGAGCGGGTCGATCGCCGGGCGCATGTTGTTCTCGCGCGGCCCGCGGGCGACGACGCAGTGCGAGTCCTCCACCAGAAGGTGGTGGTCGGGTGGAGCGACGTAGATCCGTCCGGCGACGAGCGGCTCACCCGACGTCGCGTGCGAGGCGTGGAGACGGCCGCTCCGGTTGAGGATCTCCGGCAGCCGGCTGCCGGTCGGCGAAACGTGCAGCACGACGAGGACGGCCGCCTGCAAGTCCGCAGGGAGCGCGCCGAGCACCTCCTTCAGCGGCGCGACACCGCCGGCCGATGCGCCGACGACGACGACGCTCGAAGGGCGGTCGTCCATCGGAGTGGTGTGCCCCGTGCCCTCTGTGGGAAACTGCTCATGGGTGACACCCTCGGTCGTCACCAGGAGCCACCAGGCCCGCCGGGACTCCGAGCGCACGATTGCGCGCTCCCAGCATCTGCTCGCCGCGCGGCGCGCGCTCGCCGACCCGGTGACGATGGTGCTGCGCTGTGCGTGGTGCGGCCGCCTCTCGCTCGACGACGACTGGGTGCCCGAGGACGAGATCCCGTCCTTCGTCGGACACCTGCTGGACGGACGCACGACCCATGGCATCTGCCGGCGCTGCACCAGGAAGCTCGTGCGCGACGGCGTGAGCAAGCCGATCGACTAGGCCGCGGCGACCGACCAGATCAGCAGGTCGAGGATGCGCACCTCCGTGAGCGGGCGGGAGCGCCTCTCGAGCTCTCCGCGCACGGCGCGGATCGCAGCCAGGTTGCGGTCGAGGTCGCGCTTGTACCCGCGCGTGAGCGCGACGGCGCGCTCGCCGAACGGTGCATCGCGAACGTCGTCCTCTGCGAGGTATCCCTGCACGACGCTGTCGAGCATCGGCACGAGCGCGGGCCGTTTCGGGTGGAGCGCCTTCGTCATCTTCGCGAAGCCGACGCCGCGGATGTCCGCGAACGCGTCGTAGAGCCGCCGCAGCTCCGCCCACTGCACCGTTCCCGTCAGCGACGCGTCCGCCGGGATCGCCCGCAGCTCGCGAACGACGGCGCGGCGGCGCTCGAGGATCGCCTCGATCTCGGCGGCCGAGATGCGCGCGCCTCCGCGGTTGGCGCGTCGCAGGTCCGCCTCCTCGAACGACGTGGGCTTGTCCGGCGGTTCTTCATCCAGCTTCCACGCCACGACGTAGCCCAGCACGATGCCGAGCGGATCGTCGACGACCGCGCCGCGCAGGACGACCGGCTTCACCTACCCGAAAGTGAACACGTACGCCTCCGCCCCCGGCGCGAGGAACTCGATCTCGAGCGTTCGGTCGTGCACGTCGCCGTCCACCCGGATCAGCTGGTACAACCGGCCGTCCGCGAGCATGCCGTTTCCCTCCGCGTCGACGTCGCCGCCGTGCGACGCGTCCGGCGCGTCGCCGTCGAGGCGGACCCGGAAGGGAATCGGGTCGTGCGCCCCCGGCGACAGGACGAGATGCGCGTCGCGCGCGTGGAACCGGTAGACGATGCTTCCGCCCGATTGCCGGAGGACGACGCTCTCCGGCCCGACCCTCCACTCGCCGTCGAGCCTCCACTCGTCGAGATGGAGATGGCCGGACTCCGACTGCCGCTCGCTGCGGGCGTACCCGAGATACGTCTCCGGCGAGCGGAGATGGCTCCAGTCCGCTTCTGCCTCGATGCCCACGCCGACGGCCCCGACGAGGGGGCGGTCGATTCCGAGCAGCTCCTGGATGCGGCGCTCCGACTGCTCGTAACGCCCTTCGCCGAAGTGGGTGTCGCGGATGACGCCTTCCTGGTCCACGAAGTAGAGCGCCGGCCAGTAGTGGTTGTCGAAGGCGTTCCAGATCGCGTAGTCGCTGTCGACCGCGACGGGATAGTCGATGTCCATGCTCGCGACGGCCTTGCGAACGCGCGCGACGTCGTGCTCCATCGAGAACTCGGGCGTGTGGACGCCGATGGTGATGAGCCCGTCGCCGCGATATGCGCGCGACCACGCGCGGACGTACGGCTCCGTGCGCAGCCAGTTGATGCACGTGAACGTCCAGAAGTCGACGACGACCACGTGGCCGCGCAGTTCGGCGGGGCCGAGTGGCTCGGAGTTGAGCCACTCGGTCGCCCCGTCGAGGGATGGCATGTGCACGTGGGAGAAGAGCGTCATCCGTCCACGAGCACGAGGAACGGCTTGCCCTTCTCGACGACGTACGTGGCGAGCTCCGACGCCATGCCGTCGCCGACGTTTCGCACGGAGTGCACCGTCTCGGGCTGGACCATGAGGGCCTCACCGGCGGTGTACGTCCGAGGTTCCTGCCCGTCGATGCTGTACTCCAGCGACCCTTCCAGGACGTAGATGATCTCTTCCCCCGGATGCTTGTGCCTGACGGCGGGCGCATCCGGGCCGAGGTCGACGCGGTTCTGGATGGTCTCGCGCCCGGGAACGCTGAGATCGTGCCGCTGGAGATACGTGCGCCAGAGGCCCGGCGCCTGCTCGACGGTCGTGCTCACCGGACCGTCCTGAACGCGGCGCGGATCTCCTCGGAGAAGAGCTGCGGCTCCTCCCAGGCGGCGAAGTGCCCGCCCCTGTCGACGGCGTTGTAGTAGACGACGTTCGGATATGCGAGCTCGACCCACTCGCGTGGCGTCCGCCAGATCTCGCCCGGGAACGACGTGAACCCGAACGGGAGGTTCATGGGCGGCGGCATCTTGCCCGCTGCCGTGTTGGCGGCGCTCGTCTGTGCGCTCTCCCAGTACGACCGGCCTGCGGACGCTCCCGTCCCCGTCAGCCAGTAGAGGGAGATGTTGTCGAGGAAGTGGTCGCGGGTGAGGTTGCCGGACGGCTTCCCGTCCACGAACGCCGAGTGGGCCTTGTAGTACGAGTCGGTGTCGTGGTCGAGCAGCCACGCCGCGAGGGAGACCGGCGAGTCCAGCTGCGCGTAGCCGATCGTCTGCGGACGCGTGGCCATCTCCAGGAAGTAGCCGAACCCCGTGGCGTGGAACGTCGCCATCGCGGCCTGCGCCTCCTTCTCCTCGTCGGTGTCCGACGGGAACTGCACGCCGGCGAGCGCCGGGACGAACAGGTTCGTATGGACGCCGATGAGGCCTTCGGGCGCCTGGCGACCCATGGAGTCGCTGACCGCCGCGCCGACGTCACCGCCCTGTGCGACGAACCGCTCGTAGCCGAGGAGCTTCATCAGCTTCGGCCATGTGGCGGCGGTGCGGTCCGATTCCCAGCCGCGCTCCGTCGGCTCCGACGAGAAGCCGTAGCCCGGGATGGAAGGAATGACGAGATCGAACGCGTCCTCGGCGCGGCCGCCGTGGGCGGTCGGATCGGTGAGCGGGCCGATGACCTCGAGCATCTCGATGATCGAGCCCGGCCATCCGTGCGTGAGGATCAGCGGGAGCGCGTTCTCGTGCTGCGAGCGAACGTGGATGAAGTGGATGTCGACGCCGTCGATCTCCGTCTTGAACATCGGGAGGTCGTTGAGCTGTGCCTCGACGATTCGCCAGTCGTAGTCGGTCAGCCAGTAGCGCGCGAGCGCCCGCATCGTCTCGAGCTGAACCCCCTGCGACCGGTCGTCGACGAGCTCCTTCGAGGGCCATCGCGTCGCCTTGATGCGGCGGCGCAGATCGTCGAGTGCATCTTCCGGAATGTCGACCGTGAACGGCCGGATGCCTGCTTCCGTCATGACGGACATGCGCATCTCCTTGGAAACGGGAACATGGGCGATGTGCGACCGCTTCGGCCAGGAGGCGGTCGAGCACCCGCACCAGCTGCGTGACGCGCGAGGAGGCTCATGGGCCTGCTCCCTTCCAGGCAAGATCCTATCGACACGCACTCCAAGGAGGAGACGTGATTTTCAAGACAGGTGCATCAGCATTCGTCGTCGCATTCGCGCTGGCCGGCGGTGCGCTCGCCGACTCGACGCCGGTCTGCCCGCTGCCGAAGGGGCCGGTCAGGACGGTGAAGACGTCGCCGAATCAGCTCGTCGCCGTGGCGCTTCCGCACGCGTCCGCGAAATCGGGGCTCGTGTGGCGCATCGCAAGACGATATGACTCGACGGTCGTCCGCATCACCTCCGCCTAGGTGGCGAGGTCCTCGCGCGCGCGTGAACAGGTTACAGGGCGGGAAACGCGACCGAGACGCGCAGGCCGCCGCCGGGGCGCGCCTCCGTCGTGACGGCCGCGTCGTGTGCGTCCGCGATCGCCTTCACGATGGACAGGCCGAGGCCGAGCCCCGTTCCGTCCGCGGTGCGGGAGCCGTCGAGCCGCTGGAAGGGCTGGAAGATCCGGTCGAGCTCGGACGGCCGGATCTCCTGACCCGTATTCGCGACGGTCAGGACGGCCCGGCCGTTCCGGGTCTCGGTGGCGACCTCGACCTCGCCATCTGCCACGTTGTGGCGGATCGCGTTCGAGACGAGGTTGGCGACGAGGCGCTCGACGAGACGCGGGTCGCCGGCGGTCTGCGCCGGTTCCAGCCGTGTGTCCACGACGAGCCCGTCGTGGCCTGCGGCGACGGTCGCCGCCCCTGCGATGGCGGCGAGGTCGACCGGCTGACGGTCGGCGAGGCCGCGCTGGCTCCGTGACAGCGTGAGCAGTGCCTCGATCAGCCGCTCCTGCTGCTCGCCGACGGCGAGGAGCTGCTCGCACGTGTGCCGGTAGGACTCGATGCTGGCATTCGGGTCGCTCAGCGCGAGCTCGAGCAGCGTGCGCTCGAGCGTGAGCGGCGTCCGAAGCTCGTGGGAGGCGTTCGCCACGAACTGCCGCTGCGCGTCGAACGAGGTCTCCAGCCGGGAGAGCAGGGCGTCGACGGTGCTGCCGAGCTGCGTGATCTCGTCGTCGGGGCCTTTGATCCCGAGACGACGATGCAGACTGCTCGCCGAGATGTCGCGCGTCGTCTCGGTGATCGTGCGCAGCGGCCGCAGCGCACGGCCGGCGATCACCCAACCCAGCCAGAGCGAGAAGAGCGCCATCACCGCCAGCGCGAACGCGGAGTCGACGAACAGCTTGTGCAGCGCGGCGTCCGACTGCCCCTGCGCGGCCGCGAGCTCGATCTTCGGATCGGCGACGAGAAGGTTCTTGGCGGGCGGCGAGAGCAGCAGCGCCTTCGCTTTCGGCAGCGCCGTGAGGTCGAATCTCTTCGCGACGACGGCCTGGCGTCCCGAGCTGATGAAGAAGTGGCCGGTGTACTGATGGTTGACGAGGACGTACGTGATCGCGAGAAGTGCGGCCGCGGACACGGTGAAGAGACCGCCGTAGATGAGCGTCAGGCGAAGCCGGATCGTGGGCGCGGGCAGCCTCATGGCGCGATCCGGTAGCCGGCGTGCGGGACCGTCTCAATCAGCGGGGGCGCGCCGAGCTTGCGCCGGAGCCGGCTGATCGTCACCTTGACCACGTCGCCGTCGGGGTCCACGTACTCGTCCCAGCCGCGCGCGAGGAGGTCGCGGCTGGAGACCGGGGCGCCGCCGGCGGCGAGCAGGAGCTCGAGCACGGCGAGCTCCTTCGTGCTCAGCTCGAGACGCCGCCCGGATCGGCTCGCGACGCGCTGCACCGTGTCGAGCCGAACGTCTCCGCCGGTGAGGAGCGGCGACCGCGTCGTCTCGGTGCGACGACCGAGCGCGCGAACCCGTGCGACGAGCTCGGCGAACGCGAACGGCTTCGGCAGATAGTCGTCGGCTCCGATGCCGAGACCGTCGACGCGGTCCTCGATGGTGTCGGCGGCCGTGAGCATGAGCACGCGCGATCGCGACCGGCGTGCGACCAGCGCACGGCACACCTCGTCGCCGTGAATCCGCGGCAGGTCGCGGTCGAGCAGGATCACGTCGTACGCGTCGGCGGCGGCGTGCCGCAGTCCGTCCTCGCCGTCGAACGCGATGTCGACCGCCATGCCTTCGCGGCGCAGTCCGACCGCGATCGTCGCGGCCAGCTCCTTGTGATCTTCGACGACGAGCACGCGCATCGCGCCCCCAACCTCCTCTGCGGTCTCCAAGGATGCCGCGGTTCGGGTTACACGCAGGTAACACATTCTGTTCCTCCGCGGTAACCGCGACGGAGCTATCCGTTCCGGGGATGCCCCGTACGCGAGTCCTCGTCGTCGTCTCCGTCGCCGCCGGTGCGG
>JAFALP010000163.1 GCA_019234175.1 Actinomycetota bacterium
TTCATCTGCGGCGGCGCGTTCGCCGGGCTCGACAAGATCATCGCGCGCCGAATCGGCAAGAACGCGGTCGGCTTCGGCGCCGAGGTCCGCTCGAAGCACTCGATCGAGACGTCGGACCTCCTCACGCAGGTGATGCCGGAGGACCTCCTCAACTTCGGGCTCATCCCCGAGTTCATCGGCCGCCTGCCCGTCGTGTCGGCGGTGCACCAGCTGCGCCGTGAGGATCTCGTCCAGATCCTCACCGAGCCGAAGAACGCACTCGTGCGCCAGTACCAGCGGTTTTTCGGATACGACAGCATCGAGCTCGTCTTCACCGACGACGCGCTGTGGGAGATCTCCGACAAGGCGCTCGAGCGCGAGACCGGCGCCCGCGGCCTGCGGTCGATCATCGAGAGCGCGCTGCTCGACGTCATGTTCGAGCTTCCGTCGCGCCGCGACGTCACCAAGTGCGTGATCACGAAGGAGACGATCGCGCAGGGTATCCGCCCGACGCTCGTCACGAGCGCCGGCGCTGACGACGGCATCGACGACGAACCCGTCGAGAAGTCGGCGTAGCGCCGCACTGCCTCGCGGAGGCGCCTCTCAGCTCACCCCAGTCCATCTCCGCAGCCTGCCGGAGGTCGACGCGTGGCTCGCCTCGGATCCCCTGGTCACGCCTGGCGACATTGCGTGACTTGAGCTGACGACCTCGTAAGATGCGCTCATGAGCGAAGAGACCGAGAAGGCGCTGGATCAGATCGCCGAGGACCAACGGACGCTCGTCGAGGGCCTCGAGGCCGAAGCGGAGCAAGACCACGAGGGGGCAAGGGGCAAGGACGCGAAGCGCCCGTGGTGGAAGGTCTGGGCGCGAGCTGACCCGGCGGTGAACCCCTAGCCGGGGGTGATCTCGAGCGCGTGCTGGAGCCCGGCAGCGAGTTCGGTCCCTCGTCCTGGATCGAGATCGATCAGGACCGTATCGATGCGTTCGCGGACGCGACCGGCGACCACCAGTGGATTCACGTCGACCGTGAGCGTGCCGCCGCCGGACCGTTCGGCGGGACGGTCGCGCACGGGTACCTGACGCTCTCGCTCCTACCGTCGATGTCGTTCGAGGTCGTCCCGCGGCAGGACGGCGGCATGTCGATCAACTACGGGTTGAACCGCGTGCGGTTCCCCGCCCCCGTCCCGTCCGGTTCGCGCGTCCGCGGGACGTTCCGCGTCGAGTCGCTCGACGACGCCGACTGGGGCCTGCAGGCGACGATGACGGCGACGATCGAACGCGAAGGCGGCGACAAGCCCGTCTGCGTCGCCGAGCTCGTATTCCGCTACTACCGCTGAATCGTCGTCGTCGCGAACGCGGCGGCGGAGTGCCGGTCCCACGCGTCGAGCGACACGGCCCCCACGACGACCGGGCCGGGGGCGGGTAGGCGGCCGGTGCAGGTGACGACGCCGTGGCAGAGTGGAGCCCAGTTCGAGCCCCGGCGGACGCGCGCGACGAAGCCGCGCGCACGCGGATCCGTGGTCGGGTCCATCGACACGGTCAGACCGGCGGGTGTCTGCGTCGCCGTCAGGTTCTGCGGCGCCTCCGGGCTCGTCAGGTCGACGAGGGCGTTGCGCATGAACTGCTGCACGCGCGGGTCGGCGGGGGCGACGCGGTCGGAGATGACGTTCACCTGCGGGCCGATCGTGCCGTTGCTCCGCCAGTCGTCCAGCGCCCACGAGAACTGCATTGCGCCCGACGCGAAGACGCGGGCGCCGCTCGGCGCGGTGTAGCGCACCGCGTCCGCCGGCTGGTCGCCTCCCGTCCCGGCGTAGTGGAAGAGCACGGTGAGGCCGGGATGGACGCACGAGTCCGGCCACGGGTTGAGCACGTCGTGCTCGCGCCCGACGACGCCCGCGATCGTCGATCCTGCGGTCAGGCCGGTGCCCTGCAGCCAGGGATCGGCGGCCCCGGCGGCGGTCACCGTGTAGTCGAGCGGGTGACTGATTGCCACCACCGACTGCTGCGCCACCGCCGTGAGCATGCATTCGGGATGGCCGATCTGCCGCCACATCGCCGTCTTCTGCGAGAGGACCGGATTCGGGTCGAGGAGCGACTTGTACGAGAAGATCGACTGGTCGTTGTCCTGGTAGTCGATGTTCCAGTAGCCGGCGTTCGCGCCCATGAACGCGAGGTTCGTCCCGTCCGCGAGCGCGGTGTCGAAGGCGCCGCGGATGCCCCATGACCAGTACTCGTCGTGGCCCGCGACCATGACGAGCCGGTGCTGGAGCAGGCTCGCGGGGTCGGCGTCGGTGTCGACGTCGGTCTGGTACGAGACGTCGTAACCCTCCCGCTCGAGGAAGCGGACGAGCTGGATCTCCCACCAGAACGGCGACTGCGCGAGGTAGCCGAACGGCCGCTCGAACGAGACGACGTCCATGCGCGTGCCGGTGAAGTCGTAGAGGCTCTTCCCGCCCCAGGCGTTATAGGCCTCCCAGGTGTTGACGGGGACCTGCACGAGGATCTGGGACGGGGTCGCGGACGGCGGTTCGCGCAGGATGAAGAAGGTCGTGCCGACGGAGCCCGCGAAGTGGCCGGTGGTGAGGACCGCCTCCACGAGGTAGTAGCCGCTCGTCCAGGACGGGTCGGTCTGCAGGGTGTCGGTCACCGGCCAGTTCGCGCGGATCGGCGGCCCGAGAGCGGGAGGCGTCTGGGCCGGGGGCGGGAGCTGGAGCGTCCCCTGCTCGTCGGTGCTGCAGCTGGGGAGACAGGCGACCTCGCGCGCGCCGGCGCCCGCGTACCAGCCGAGCCGGTAGACGAGGATCCGGTAGTGGTAGGCGGTGCTGACGTGGAGGTTGATCGCGTCGCCCGGCAGGCCGCCGATCTGGGTGCCGTAGACCTGGATGTCGCCGCCGACCGTGCGCTGCCAGTCGGGGGAGCCGGGCAGGGCGTTCTCCCGGACGATGGGGTTGTCGGCCGGCGGCTGCGCGCCGGCGGCAGGGGCTGACGCGCCGCACAGCAGCGCGGCGCCAACCGCGATCCAGAGCCCTCTCCGCACGCCCTCGTACCGCTTCTACACAGGTATCTGTGAGAAGGGAAGGAACCGTCGGAGGACGATATTCGGGCGCCCGCCTGGATCCCGAGAAACCGGAGAAGCCGGTTTGACTGCCGTCCGATCGGCAATCTAGGATCCGAAAACAAGCCATCGCGTGAAGGAGATGCGGATGCAGCCCGAACTTCGGATCCAGCGGGAAGCCGAGACGATCGAACGGCACTGGCGGCAGGACGGGCGCTGGCAGGGCATCGAGCGGACGTACGGCGCGGAGGACGTCGCCCGGCTGCGCGGCTCGGTCGTTCCCGAGCACACGCTCGCCCGCCGCGGCGCCGAGCGGCTGTGGGAGCTCCTCCAGGGCGGCGAGCCCGTTCGCGCCCTCGGCGCGCTCAGCGGCGGCCAGGCCGTGCAGATGGTGAAGGCGGGGCTGCAGGCGATCTACCTCTCGGGCTGGCAGGTGGCCGCCGACGCGAATCTGGCCGGGCAGACCTATCCCGATCAGTCGCTGTA
>JAFALP010000171.1 GCA_019234175.1 Actinomycetota bacterium
GTAGTCGTCGGCCTCCTCCTTCGAGCGGTGGACGGTGAGCACGTCGGTGTCGGCGTCGTAGTCGTACGTCGACTGCTCGACGGTCACGCCCGCCTCGTGTGCGGCGATCTGCTGCCGGACGGCCGCGTCGATCGCGCGCCCGATGAACGTGAACGAGTTCATGTTCTTGATCTCCCAGCGCGGGCGGTAGCCGTCCTCCCCGCGCTCGCGCACCGAGACGTTCACGTCCGCGCGCAGCGTGCCCTTCTCCATCTCCGCGTCGCTGACGCCCAGCTCGACGATCGTCTGCCTGAGCAGTCGGATGAAGCGCAGCGCCTCGTCGCCCGAGTGCATGTCGGGAGCGGTGACGATCTCGAGCAGCGGCGTGCCGCCGCGATTGAAGTCGACGAGCGAGGCAGTCGCGCCGACGGAGCGGCCGGTGGCGCCGCCCGCGTGCACGGTCTTCGCCGCGTCCTCCTCCAGATGCGCGCGCACGATGCCGACCACGAGCCCGTCGGGGAGCTCGAACCGTCCCGGCCCGCAGAGCGGCTGCTCGTACTGGCTGATCTGGTAGCCCTTGGGCAGGTCGGGATAGAAGTAGTTCTTGCGCGCGAACACCGCGTGCTCGGCGATCTCGCAGCCGAGCGCGAGCCCGAGCTTGATCGTGAGCTCGACCGCGCGGCCGTTCGGCACGGGCAGCGCTCCCGGATGCGCGAGGCAGACGGGGCACGTGTGCGTGTTCTCGGCGGCGCCGTAGTCGAGCGTGCAGCGGCAGAACATCTTCGTGCGCGTCTTCAGGTGCGCATGCACCTCGAGCCCGATGACCGGCTCCCACTCAGCCATGGAGCCGCTCCCTCGCCTCGCGAACCGCGTCCTCGATGTCCTCGCGCACCGCGATCATGCCGAGCCGGCGCTCGAGCGCGCCGTGCGTCTCGATGAGCCACAGCTCGCGCTCGCCCGCCTCGAGCTGGAGCTTCACGCCGCCGACGAGAACGGCGCGCGACCCGTCGAGCACGCGCGGCTCCGTCCCGAACACGCGCGCGACGGCCGGCACGAAGTCCGCCGCGGGGTCCTCGAACCTCATCGCAGGCGCTCCGGCACCATGTCGAACCCGATCGTCCGCTCGAGCGCGTGGCCGATGCGGAAGAGCGTGTTCTCGGCGAACTGGGGGCCGATCAGCTGCAGGCCGACGGGCAGGCCCTCGGAGAGGCCGACCGGGACGTTCAGCCCTGGCAGCCCCGCCATGCAGGACGGGATCGTGAGCAGGTCGCACGCGTACATCGCGAGCGGGTCGGCGGTCTTGCCGCCGAGCTCGAAGGCGACCGTCGGCGACGTCGGCGTGACGAGGGCGTCGAAGCGCTCGAACGCGTCCGCGTGCTCGCGCGCGATCACCGTGCGCACCTTCTGCGCCTGGCCGTAGTACGCGTCGTAGTAGCCGGCCGAGAGGGCGTACGTGCCGACGAGGATGCGCCGCTTCGGCTCGTCGCCGAAGCCCTCCTCGCGCGTGCGCGTGTACATCTCCAGCCGGTCGTCCGCGTGCGGCGAGCGGTAGCCGAAGCGCACGCCGTCGTAGCGCGCGAGGTTCGACGACGCCTCCGCCGGTGCGACGAGGTAGTAACAGGGAAGGCCGAACTCGACCGAGCGCGGGAGCGAGCACTCCCCCACCTCCGCTCCCAGCTGCGCGCACAGCTCGACCGCGCGGCGGACGGCGTCACGAACACCGGGATCGATCGCCTCGTGCTCGTTCAGCTCACGCGGGACGCCGATCCGCAGACCCTTCAGGTCGCCGTCCTGCGGCAGCCGCACGGGCTCGGGGAGCTCGACCGTCGTCGTGTCGCAGTGGTCGCGGCCGGCGAGGATGGAGTACAGGTACGCGCAGTCGCGCACGCTGCGCGCGACCGGCCCGACCTGGTCGAGGCTGGACGCGAACGCGACGACGCCGTAGCGCGACACGGTGCCGTACGTCGGGCGCAGGCCGACGTTGCCGCACAGCGCCGACGGCTGCTTGATCGAGCCGCCGGTGTCGGAGCCGAGCGCCCACGGCGCGAGGCCCGCCGACACTGCCGCCGCCGAGCCGCCGCCGGATCCGCCCGGCACCCGCGTCGGGTCCCACGGGTTCCGGCTCGGGCCGAATGCGGAGTTCTCCGTCGACGAGCCCATCGCGAACTCGTCCGTGTTCGTCTTGCCGAGGACGCGCAGCCCGTGCTCCTTGCAGCGCGTGATCACGGTCGCGTCGTAGACGGGGACGTAGCCGTCGAGGATCTTCGAGCCGGCGGTGGTGGGGATGCCCCGCGTGCCGATCACGTCCTTGATCGCGATCGGGATGCCGTCGCCGCCCGGGTCCTCGCACACGTGCAGGTAGCAGTGCAGCTCCGGGTCGCGCTCGCCGATGGCATCGAGGTACGCGGCGAAGAGCTCCGCCCCGGAGATCTCCTTGCGTTCGAGCAGCCCTTTCGCCTCCTCCGCGCCGAGCCGCAGGGTGTCGATCACGACGTCCCTCCCGGCGGGACCTTGAAGAAGTCGCCCTCGCGCTCGGGCGCGTTCTCGAGCGCCTCCTCGACCGAGAGGCATGGCCACGGCTCGTCCTCGTCCCAGACGTTGACGACGTCGAGCGGATGTGACGTCGGCGTGACGTCGGCGAGGTCGAGCTCGGCCACCTTCGAGACGGCGGCGAGGATGTCGTTCAGCTGCGTCTCGAGGCGCGCGAGCTCGTCGTCGCGCAGCTCGAGGCGAGCCAGGTGGGCGACGTGGAGCAGCAGTTCGCGCGAGATCTCGGTCATTGCTTTTGATCCTTCCAGAAACGAAGAGGGCCCCTGTCGGGGCCCCCTCACATCTGAGTCCGACAGGTTCTTAGATCGCCTGGACGTTCGCGGCCTGCGCGCCCTTGGGGCCTTGCACAACCTCGAACGACACGCGCTGGCCTTCGGTCAGCGACTTGTAGCCGTCCATCGCGATCGCCGAGAAGTGGACGAAGACGTCATCTCCGCCTTCGCGCTCGATGAAGCCGTAGCCCTTCTCGTTCGAGAACCACTTGACGGTGCCCTCAGCCAACTCTTCCTCCTACCAGCAGACACCGACGGCAGGAGCCGCCGACCGACGTACAGCGGCGCGATCTTAGCTCAGTGAGCGGGATTCGCAAGCCCCGCGCGCCGGGCGCGAGCGGCCGTGACGGTGTTCTGGAGGACCATCGCGATGGTCATCGGGCCGACGCCGCCGGGGACCGGCGTGAGGTGGCTCGCCACCTTGGCCACGTCCGGGTGCACGTCGCCGTGCAGTCCGTCGCCTGTGCGCGTGAGCCCGACGTCGACCACGGTACCGCCCTGCTTCACCATCGCCTCGGTGACGAAGTGCGGCCGCCCGACGGCGGCGACGAGCACATCGGCCGCGCGCGTGTGCTTGTCGAGCCCGCGCGTGCGCGAGTGGCAGACGGTGACGGTGGCGTTCGCCTGCAGGAGAAGCTGCGACATCGGCTTGCCGACGATCGCCGACCGGCCGAGGACGCAGGCGTTCACACCCTCGAGCGGGATGTCGTACTCCTCGAGGATGCGCATGACGCCGAGCGGCGTCCCCGGGATGAGCGTCGGCCTGCCGAGGTAGAGGCGGCCCGCGTTGGAGGGGTGGATCCCGTCGATGTCCTTCGCCGGGTCGATCGCCTCGATGACCGTCGCCTCGTCGATGTGGCCGGGGAGCGGCAGCTGGACGAGGATCCCGTCGACGCCGTCGTCGGCATTCAGCTCGGCGACGAGCGCGAGGACGTCGGCCTCGGTCGTCTCCGGAGGCAGGCGATGGTCGCGCGGTTCCAGACCGGCCGCCTCGGCCGCCTTGTGCTTCAGGTTGATGTACACGTGCGAGGCCGGGTCGTCGCCGACGAGCACGGTGGCGATGCCGACGTGGCCGAGCTCGGCGACGGACGCGGCGACCTCGTCGCGCACGGTGGCGGCGAGCCTCTTTCCGTCCATCAAGGTGGCGGCCACGAGCCCAGGCTATAGCCTCACCGCGTGCGCCTTCCCCGCAAGAACGACGCCGCGTCGATCGCCGCCCGCCGCGAGGCCCTGGGGCTGAACGGCGACGTCGACCTGAGCGCGTACGCGAAGGCGGCGGAGTCGGTGACGGGCGTGGCGGAGATTCCCGTGTCGGTGGCGCAGCTGTCGATCTCGCTGGGGCGGTACGACCTCTCCGCCGGCGGCGAGGTGGTCGAGACCGGGCGCGGCCTCGAGGACGTGGTCGTGCCGCTCGCGCACACCGAAGGGTCGCTGACGGCGTCGCTGCAGCGCGGGGCACGGGCGGTGGAGGAGTCGGGCGGGTTCCGCACGCACGTCCTCTTCGACCGGATCACGCGCGCGTCCGCCTTCGTCTGTCGCGACGCCTCCGATGCGCTCACGCTCGCCGCGTGGATCGAGGAGCGCGTCCCCGAGATGGGCGACTGGCTGCAGTCGTCCGACATCCCCGAGCTGTCGCGGCACGCGATCCTGCGCGAGGTGAAGACGCACGTCGTCGGGCCGATCTGCAACGTGCTCTGGCGGTTCACGACGGGCGACGCGGTCGGCGCGAACATGATGACCCGCAACGCCT
>JAFALP010000211.1 GCA_019234175.1 Actinomycetota bacterium
GGCTCCGAAACCAGGCGTCGAGGTCGCGAACCGATGCAAACCATGCGTCGCGCTCGACACCGAAGGCGATCGCCTGGCGGAAGAGTCCGAGATAGTCGGAGTTCGCGAGTCCGTTTGGATGAAACACGAGCGTCGCCACTCCGCCGACGTCGGCCACCCGCCTGAGGATGCCGGCCAGCGTCTTGGCCGCCAGATCCGGTCCGAGTTCCAACGCATCCGCGCGCAGAAGGGCAACGTCGCCGACGACCATCGGCGCTTGGACGAGATCGATCGCCGCGTCGCGCGTCGTGTCGAACCAGCGGAACGGAAGCGACACGCCCGCCCGGAAGCCGAGGTTGCGGTTGAAGCCGAGCGTGGAGTCGGCGGAGACCCCGGCCTCGGCCTGCAGGCGAGGGGTCGTTCCGATCTCCCAGTGGAGGAAGTGCTGCCTCGTCGTCGTCACGGTGAGGCCGGTCGCGCGTTCGAGTGCATCCTTCTCGGCGCGCAGGCGACCGGGGGCGAGAGCTGACGTGTAGCTCCCGTGAAGGCCGACGTCGAAGCCGTCACGATCGAGTGTCCGCGCGACGTCCGCGACCGTGACGCGAGAGCCCGCGAACGTACACGAGTCGCCGAACTCGTATGTGCAGTCGTAGCGATGCCCATCGTCGCCGGGATAGACGGTGAAGAAATACGAAGCCGTGACTCCGCTCTCACGCTCGAGTTCGACGCAGCGTTCGAGGGCGTCGGCGTTCGGCGCGAGGGAGAGGCCGCCGCGCAGTGCGCGCGCTGCTCGCACGACCGGTCGCGCGAGCCGGACAGCGCTTCTTCCACCGAGCAGTGAGAGTCGCATCGATCGCAGCGCCTGTGCCGGCGTCACTGTTTCGGCGATGAGGTCCACGTCGTGGCTCAGGCACATTGCGAACGGCCTGCCGTCGGGCCACGGTGGGTCGGCGCCGAGGTCACGCCGCCGCTCGACGAGCCAGGCGTCGATCTCCGGCTCCCAGAGCTTGCCCGCTCGGTACGCCTCGCAGAATCCGAACTCCCAGTTTCCCCATTGGTCGCGATGCGGCTCTTCGACCTCCTCGACGCGAAGGAGACGATGGGCCAGCGTCTCGGGGAGCTCGGGGACGTCGCTTCCTGCAGGAAGTCCCAACCATGCGCGCGTCGTCGCATCGACGTGCGCCTTCGCCGTGGGGGAGAGCCTCGTCACCGTTTCCGCGCGACGGCGTCTTCATAGACCGCAGCGAAGTCGGAACCGACTCGCTCGAGCCCGTAGCGGTCGCGCGCCGACTGCGCGATCGCCTCTCGGTCCCACGTTCGGCCGAGCGCGGTCTCGATCGCCGCCGCGATGCTCTCGGCGCTTCCCGGTGCGGCAAGCAGGCCCGAACTCGCGTCGACCATCTCCGGGATTCCGCCGACACTCGTTCCGACGACTGGGGCGCCGCTCGCGAGCGCCTCGATCACCGCGCACGGGTTGCTGTCGTAGCGACTCGTGATGACGAAGAGATCCGACCGGCGAAGGCGCTCCGCAACCTCCTCTTTTGGACGCCACCCATGGAACGACACGAGAGACTCGATGCCGAGTCGCGAAGCCCGTGCCTCGAGGTCGCGGCGCAGCACACCGTCCCCGTAGAGATCGAGATGAACCGTGTGGCCGCGATCGCGAAGGAGCGCGATCGCGTCCAAGAGGTGTTCCCACCCTTTGGCGTCGTAGAGGTTGCCGACGCCTATCAGCCTGCCCGACGTCGTCACCGCCCCGTCCGTATGGAACCGGGATGGGTCGACGACGTTCGGCACGACGAGGAAGTTTGCGTCGGCGCCGGTCGCGTGGATGCCTCTGCGCAGCGCCTCGCTCACCGGCATGACGGCATCGGCGTGGTCATAGGTGAAACGTGCGACGCGCGTCATCGCGGCGCTGAGACGCATTGGATCTTCCGGCAGGAACACACTCCACTGCTCCGTCACGACGACGGGCTTGCGGTAAAGCCGGCCCAGAACGATCGCCGGAGCGCCGGCGAGGAAGAAGTGCGCGTGAATGACATCGGGCTCGAAGCCTCGCTTTCGCAACCGCCGATAGGCGAGAAGCGCCGCGGCGACGTTTGAGACGTAGCTGACGAGAGCGGGAGAGGCCGGATAACGGACGCGGACGGACTGGAAGTCGGGGTCGTCGCCGTCTTCGACGTGGATCGAGCGCACGTCGGGAGTGCGATCGAGGTGAGCGACAGCGACCTCCGCGTGGAGCGAGGCGGCTCGTGCGTGCTCGCGCACGAAGATCCCGAGCTGCGGGAACTCCGGGACCGGATACGACGACGTCAGGAAGAGGGCCTTCATCGATCGAGGAAGCGCCGGGCCCAGAGCTCGAGGTTGAGCGCGCGCCAGAGCTCCATCCCCGCTCGAACGTCTCCACTCCGGTGGCGGGCCAATCTTGCTCTCGCCGCATCGGCGTCGACGAAGCCGCGCTCGCGAAACGACTGCGACGCGAAGACGTCGGTGGCGAAGTCGCCGAGGGCTCCGCGCAT
>JAFALP010000279.1 GCA_019234175.1 Actinomycetota bacterium
CACGGTGCCGGGGCGGAGCGCGATCGTCGCGTTCGGCTCGCGGCTCACGCGCGACCAGACGAGCTCCGCCGCGCCGAGCCGCTCCGTGAGCTGGCCGGCGATGCGGTCGACGAGGCCGCGGCCGCGCACGTCCATCAGCTCGGGGACGCCGCTCGCGACGACCGTGAGGTACTGGCCGCCGTTCGGCGCCGCGTGACGGGTGAGCGCCCCGCGGTCGAACACCCAGTGCGCGTCGGAGCCGAGGAAGGCGGCGAGCGGCTCGGCGAGGATCGGCCGGTCGAACAGCAGATGGACGGAGACGATCGGCGAGCTCTCGAGGCCCGGGTCCGGCTCGCCGAGGAGCCGTGCCGACTCCGCCGGCGGCGTTGCGACGACGACGGCGTCCACGTCGAGGTCGTCGAGCGACTCGACGCGCTCGTCGAGACGCACGCGGTCGCCGAGCGCGCGGCCGGCGGCGTCGCCGTGCATCCAGCCGAGCGGCTTCAGCGGCAGGACGAGGTCGGAGTTCGCGCGGGGCCCGAGCAGGGCCGTGCGCACGGTGAAGAGACCGGCTCCGGCGTCCACCTCGTCCGTGCGCAGATTGAGCGCGGGGCGAATGAAGACGTCCCAGAAACGATCGATGGCGACGTCGGACGTCCCATACCGGCGCAGCACGTCGCCGAACGTCCCCTCCGCGTCGGCCGTGCGCAGGCGCGCGAGCACGTACGGGAGCTTCAACCTGTCGCGCAGCGGCAGGTGGCGGTAGAAGAGCAGCGTCCGCGGAGCGATCGACGACACGCGCGAGCGCTCGTCCACGACCGGCAGCGCGAGCCGCTTGCGCAGGTACGACTTCCCCTCGCCGACGCGGTCGAGGAAGCGCAGGTACTCGGTGAAGCAGCCGAGCGCGATGTGCTGGCCGTTGTCGGGCGGCGGCTGCGGATCGTCGTCGCGCTCGGGCAGCGTCTGCACCGCGCCGCCGAGCGTGGGCCGCGCCTCGTACACCGTCACGTCGGCGCCGGCGTCGACGAGATCGAGCGCAGCGGCGAGCCCGGCAAGGCCGCCTCCGACCACGGCGACCTTCATACGAGGCTGCGTGCGACGACCGCGAGCTTCTCGCGCGTCGAGAGCCGGCACGACTTGTCGAAGACGTCGAAGTCGTTCGCCTCCATGCGGTCGAGCTGGCCGGCGTACAGGCCGGCGAACGTCGACACGCACAAGGCGCTGCGACGGTCGAGCGAGTCGAGCAGACGCAACCCCTCGCGCAGGTGCGCGCGCGCCCGGGCCGCCTGGAACGCCATCAGCTCCCGCCACTCCGGGCTCGGCGCGAGCTCGGTGACTCCGAAGCGCTGGAGCTCGTCCTGCGGGAGGTACACGCGGCCGAGGTCGCTGTCCTCGTCCACGTCGCGCATGACGTTGATCAGCTGCAGCGCGATGCCGAGCGTCTCGGCGCGCTCGACGTCGTCGGAGCCGTAGACGGCGACGCACGCGACGCCGACCGCGCCGGCGACCTTCTCGCAATAGCCGCGCAGCTCGTCGAAGGTCGCATACGTCGTCTTGCCGAGATCCTGCAGGCCGCCGTCGACGAGCGCCGACAACGCCGTGCGCGGAATGCGGAAGCGCGCGCGGGCGTCGGCGAGGGCGACCTCCATCGCCGTCGCGGGCGGCCCGTCGAGCGAGGCGCGAAGCGCTTCCAGGCCCTCCCGCTTCTCGTCGAGAGGCGCGTCGCCGTCGGCGACGTCGTCCACCTCGCGTGCGAAGGCGTAGATCGCCGCGATCGCGCGCCGCTTCGCGCGCGGCAGCAGCATGATTCCGTACGCGAAGTTCTTCGCGCGCGCGCGTGTGACACGCTGGACCTCCGCGTACGCCTGCTCGACGTCGATCATCGAACGAGGGTGAGCGCTGCCTCCCGCGCCAGCCGCGCGCGCGACGGCCGCGGCCGCTGCGTGAAGAGATCCCATCCCGCCGACTCGAGCGTGTCGAGCGCGGCGAGCCCGCCGCGGCCGAACAGCGCCACCGCACGCCCGAGGCGTCCACCGATGCCGAGGCGCAGCAGCTCGGCCGCGGACAGCAGCTCGGCGGCGCGTGCGGCCTCGAAGCGGAGGAGCGCGCGCAGCTCGGCGCTCGGCCGGTCGAGCTCCGGGTCGCCGAAGCGGGCTCGGTCCTCGGCCGGCAGGTAGATGCGGCCGAGCTCGAGGTCGCGCGGCACGTCCTGCAGGAAGTTCACGAGCTGCAGGCCCGTGCAGACGGAGTCGCTCGCCGCCACGAGGTCGGCGTCGTCGAGGCGGCGCAGCACGCCGAGCACCATGCGGCCGCACGGGTCGGCGGAGTGGACGCAGTACCACCGCAGGTCGGCCCACGTCGCGTACTCGGAGACGCGCTGGTCCATCCGGTTCGCCTCGATCAGGCGCTGGAACGGCTCTCGCGGAAGGTCGAACTCGCGCACCGTCGGCTGGACGTTGCGGAGGACGGGCCAGGTCGGCTCGCCCGCGAACGTCAGCTCCACCTGCT
>JAFALP010000284.1 GCA_019234175.1 Actinomycetota bacterium
TCCCGCCGAGGACGCCGAGGAAGACGAGCCAGTCGACGAGCGTCGAATGCTGGTTCCGGTGCGAGCGTTTGATGACCGCGCTTGCGTCGCCGATGAGCTCGGCGGAGATGCCGCGGAAGCGGTCGAACTCCGTCTTGCCGTGGAGCGTCAGCGCCTCGGCCCGGCGGCGACCGGCCGGCCCGCTCTTCACGAGTGCGATCTCGTGTGCGTAATACGTCTGGAGCGTGTTCACCTGCGCGCGCAGCGCCTTCAGGTGTCCGGGAATGGCAGGATCGAACGACTGATCCTTGGCGATGATCCCGAGCTCGAGCTTCGCATACTTCTTTCCCTCGTAGTACGGCGCGAGCGTCCGTGGATTCCCGGTGATGACGTAGCCGCGGACACCGGTCTCCTCGTTCAACATCTCGACGGCGATGTCCTCGGTCACCCCGAAGAACGGCCCGGCCTCGTCGATGAAGCGGTGGTTCCCCTCGGTGTAGATGCGGTCGGCGGCGAAGGCGCCGACGGCGACGAGCACGAGGACGATCCCGATGAGCAGGACGAGCGCCGTCTGCACGGGGCCGCGCGCGCGGCGCTCCGCCTGCACGTCTTCCCGCGCGCGCGAACGGCCCCGCCCGTCCATCAGTCCCGTTCGTCCTGCGGGATGCCGAACCGCATCCGCCAGACGGAGCTCGAACCGTTGCGGCGGAGCTCCTCGAGGTCCTCGCGGAGGCGCCGCGGCAGCCGGAGCGGATCGAAGGGCTTCGTCACGTAGTCGATCGCGCCCGCGGTTCGGCCGCGCTCGATGTCCACCTCGGAGACCCGCGCCGACAGGAACACGACCGGGGCGCCGCCGACCTGGCGGGCGACCTCGAATCCGCCCACGTCCGGGAGCATGACGTCGAGGAGGACGACGTCCGGCTCGACCTCACGCGCTCGCTCGATCGCCTCACTGCCCGTCGTCGCGATGACGACGGCGTACCCGGCAGCCTCGAGATTCACACGGCAGACGAGCCGCATCGCCGCGTCGTCCTCGACGAGAAGGACGGTCAGCCGCCGGCCGGCGAACCGGCCGATGCCGGTGTCCTCGGGATTCTCTCCCGAGCGATGCCGCGGCGCGCGCGGCGGCGTACCGTCGCCGACTTCCCCCGCGTAGACGAACGCCGCAGCCACCCCCATGGACTGGTCAGCGTAATCGGAATCCGATAGGGACGCTAGGCCGCTTCGCGCGGGGGCTCGACGTGGACGACTCCGGTGACGGGCGTCTCGTCGCCCTCCTCGATGTCCACACTCTCGACGAGCCATCCGCGCCCGTCGATCTCGATCTCCTCGCCCTCGCTGACGAGGTAGTCGGTCGTCACCCGGTGCGGGAGATCCTCGCCGGGAAGATGGACGTCCCAGGTGTACTCGGGCACGCCTAGCCGAACCCGAGGATGAACTTCGCGTCGTCGGACATCTTGTCCGGCGTCCAGGGCGGGTCGAAGGTCAACTCCATGTCGACGTCCTCCACGCCTTCGACCTCGCGCGCGGCCCGCTCGATGTCGCCGGCGATGAGCGGCCCAGCCGGGCAGCCCATGGAGGTGAGGCTGTAGGTGACCTTCACCTTCGACCCCTCGACCTCGACGTCGTAGAGCAGGCCGAGGTCGACGATGTCCATCCCGAGCTCGGGATCCTCGACCTGGCGCATGACCTCGATGACCTCGTCGCGCGTCGGCATGGTGGCAGTGTAGGGATCCATGAAGCGATGGCTGCGGCGGATCGGCATCGGGCTCCTCGCGCTCCTCGTCCTGCTGACCCTCGCCTCGCTCGCGTACAACCTGGCCACGCCGGGCGGCGTCGCCGCGTCGAAGCTCTACGCGGGCCCCTACGCCGAGGCGGACGGGACGGCGCTCGCGTACCGACACTGGGGGACGCACGGGTCGCCGATCGTCCTCCTGGGCGGCTTCATCGAGCCGTCGTGGGTGTGGCACGAGGTCGGGCCGCTGCTCGGGCGCACGCACCGGGTCTATGCGCTCGACCTGCCGCCGTTCGGCTACTCGCAGCGGCGCGGCCCATTCACGGTCGCGCACTGGACGCTGCTCGTCGAGGCATTCGACGCACGGGTCGGCATCCGCCGGCCGGTCGTCGTCGGCCACTCGCTCGGCGCCGCCGTCGCCGTCTCGCTCGCGACGGGAGCGCCCCGCGACGTCGTGGGCGTCGTCCTGCTCGACGGCGACGCGCTGCCCGGCGGCGGGCCGCCCGGGTTCGTCACGCATCTGATCGTGCCGCCGTGGTTCACGACGATCTACCGGATCGCCACCGGCTGGGACTGGCTGTTCCGCAAGGGCCTGCGCGGCGCCTGGGGGCCGACGCGGGCCCCGTTCACGCATTCGTTCGTCGACGAGTGGGAGCGCCCCTTCCGGGTCGCGGGCACGGAGTCCGCCTTCGTGTCCATGCTCGGCCACGGCATCCAGG
>JAFALP010000383.1 GCA_019234175.1 Actinomycetota bacterium
GGCGGCAACCTCGTCGGCATCGTCTCCATCAAGGACGTGCTCAGCTTCCTCGCCGAACGCTTGGACGCCGCGTCCAGAGACACTGCGTTGGCACTTCTCGGCGCCAGCTAGTTCAGGCCCGGTTCCGTGGCGTCCGGCGCATGGATGCCTTCGAGCTGACCGTACGACGCTGCGATGCGGCGCGCGCCGAGGCGGCGGCGCACCGCGAGCGCGGTCATGACGAGCATGGCGGCGAGCGCGATGCCGATCGTCCAGTGCTGCAGGCTGAGCGCCGTCTGACGCGCCTGCCCCTCCCATTCGCCCGGGTCGTAGCGGTTGGAGATGTTCGCGTGGGGGATGAGGTCGACGCCCTGCGGGAAGCGGTGCGTGTGGTGCGCAGCCCACGTGGCCGTCTTGTGCACGGTCGCCATCGCGTCGGCGATCGCGGCGACGCACGCGACGGAGAAGCCGTACGGCAGGCGCGTCGCGATCCAGCCGGCGAGAACGAGGAGCAGCGGCGGCAACAGTGCCCACAGCCAGATGCGCAGCTCGTTCGACGCGGACGGGTCGTGGTAGACGGTGTGCAGGACGGATCCGTCGCGCCACTGCACGAGGCGCGGCTTCTCGATCGCGAGCGACGACGCCATCAGCGCCGAGAAGAACAGGGGAATGGCGATGAATGCTGCGATGCCGAGCGGGCCGTTACCGCGCGACGGCGGGAGCTTCATGCAAGCTTCTCCGCCTCGAGCACGCGTGCGAGGAACTCGCGCGTGCGCTGCTCCCGCGGTTCCGTGAAGATCTGGGCCGGCGGTCCCTCTTCGAGGATGCGCCCCGCGTCGAGGAAGCACACCCTGTCGGCGACCTCGCGCGCGAAGCCCATCTCGTGCGTGGCGAGGATCATCGTCATGCCGCTCTCCGCGAGCTCGCGCACGAGCGCGAGCACCTCCGACACGAGCTGCGGGTCGAGCGCGCTCGTGATCTCGTCGAGCAGCATCACCTTCGGGCCCATCGCCAGCGCGCGCACGATCGCGACGCGCTGCTGCTGGCCGCCGCTCAGCCGGTCCGGGTACTCGTCCGCCTTCGCCTCCAGCCCGATGCGGCGCAGCAGCGCGCGCGCCTGGCCCTCGGCGCCGTTGCGCGTGAAGCCGCCTGCCTTGCGCGGCGCGAGCGTGACGTTCTGCAGCACCGTCATGTGCGGAAAGAGGTTGTAGGCCTGGAAGACGATCCCGACCTTCCGCCGTAGGACGTTCACGTCGAGCTTCGGGTCGGTGATGTCCTGGCCGTCGACGACGATCTCGCCCTCCTCGATGCGCTCCAGCCGGTTGATGCATCGGAGGAGCGTCGACTTGCCGGAGCCGGACGCGCCGATCAGGCAGACGACGTTGTGCTCGGGGACGTCGAGGTCGATCTTGTCGAGGACGTTGAGCGGGCCGAACCACTTGCTCACGCCCTGCATGTGCACGAAGGGCGTCGAACCGTTGGTACTCAAAATGCCTGCGCGCGCTCGCGCCGCTCGCGCTCGGCCACGAGGTGGTCGGTGAAGCGCGCGAGCGGGATGGTGAGCAGGATGAAGAACACCGCCGCGCACACGAGCGACGGGAAGTCGTTGTTCTGCGTCGAGAACTGCTGCGCGAGCTGGGTCGCCTCGGCGACGCCGATGACAGAGATGATCGCCGTGTCCTTCTGCAGGCCGACGAAGTCGTTCAGCAGTGGCGGGATGACCCGCCGGACCGCCTGCGGAACGACGACGTAGCGCATCGTCTGCGCATAGGTGAGCCCGAGCGAGCGCGCGGCGGCGCGTTGCGACGGGTGCACCGACTCGATGCCGGCGCGGTACACCTCGGTCACGTACGCCGTGTAGACGAGCGTCAGCGAGGCGATGCCGTAGACGATGACGTGCTGGTTGGAGATGTAGCCGAGCTGCAGCCCGGGGACGCCGAAGCCGACGATGAACGCCACGAGGATGAGCGGCGTCCCGCGGAAGAAATCCGTGTAGACGATCGCCAGGGCCCGCAGCGGTCTCGCTGCGGGCCCCGGCAGGCCGCGGACGATCGCGAGCGCGAGCGCGAGCACCAGGACGAGCGCCTCCGCGATGACCATCATCTTGATGTTCACCTGGAACCCCGCCCAGACGTCCGGCAGCGCCAGCCGGAAGCTGTGCGGGTAGAAGAAGGTGCGGTAGACCTGGTGGAGCGCGTGCACGTCGCTAGTGGAGCGTCGGGATCTTCGAGAAGTCGAGGTTGAACCACTTCTTCTGGAGCTTCCCGATCGTCCCGTTCGCCGTCAGCTTCGCGATCTGAGCGTCGATGAGCGGAACGAGCTTCGAGCCCTTCTGCATGACGGCGCCGTACTTCTCGTGCGTGTCGATCTGGCCGGCGACGGGCCCGTATTTGCCGGGATCCGCCTTCGCCTGCAGCGCGACGATCGGCACGTCGAGGATGAGCGCCTGGCACTGGTTCAGCTGCACGGCCTGGAATGCGGCGGTCGTCGTCGGATACGTCAGCGGCCGCTTGGTCGGCTTCAGGTCGCTGTTGATCCAGTCGAGGCCCGTCGTATTCGTCTGCGCGCAGGTCTGCAGCTTCTTCACGTCGGCGATCGACTTCGGCGGCGTCGTCTGCTTGGAGATGAGCACGCCCTGGTTCGCGTTCAGGTACGGAGAGCTGAACGTGATCGTGCGCGCGCGTTGTGACGTGATCGTCGCCTCCTGGAAGGAGACGTCGAACTTCTTCGTCCCCGGCAGGAAGAGCCCGTTCCAGGACGTGTACGTCCACTGGGGCGTGAGGCCGAGGCCCTTGGCGATGTCGGTGGCGAGATCGACCTCGTAGCCGCGCGGGTTCGTGATGGTGCTGCCGCGGACGGTGCCCGAGGCGAAGCCGACGGCGGGATCGCCGAAGGCGACGATGAGCTTGCCGGGCTGCAGGGTCGGCGGGGACGCCGGCTTCGCCGCCGCCGCCGGAACGGCGACGAGGGCCGCGCAAAGCAGGACGGCCAAGAAGAGACGCTTCAAAGTTGCCCTCCTCTGAGTTGCAGGAGGTTCGAATCTACAACTGCAGGGCCGCTGCCGTAAGCCCCTGGAAATGCGAGATGAGCTGCTCGCTGTGCGCCATGAGCACGCCGCCGTCGAGCGCGCCGCTCGCCATCCCGCGATGGACGCCCTCGACGAGGCCGCGATCCTCGTCGCCGACCTGCGTGTCGAACGCCATCAGATCGTCGATCCACGCGGGGTCGACGTCGCTGCCGAAGAAGTAGTCGAGGAACCGGTAGGTCCGGTCGGACGACAGCGGGATCATCGGCCCGATCGAGAGGTTCGCGTGCCCGGCGAAGATGTTCACGCCCAGGTTCGGCCACAGGAAGTGGAACTGCGAGCGCTGCAGCTCGCCGTCCAGCTCGACGTTCGCACGCACGGGCCCGCGCTGGCTGGAGAGGCGGCCGTCGGTCGAGAGCCGGTATGCCTCCACCGACGTGTCGATCACCTCCGCGAAAGCGGGATGCGCGACCTGGCAGTGGTAGCACTCGAGGAAGTTCTCGCAGACGATCTTCCAGTTCGCCGCGACCTCGGCCTCCCAACGCGAGTGGTGGACGAGCGCGTCGACGTCGAGGAGCTCGGCGACCTGGGCCGGGAGCGAGCCGAGCGCGTCGGTGAGCGGCTCCGGCTCGGCGCCGGCGTTGACGAAGACGAACGGGCCCCACGTGTCGACCGCGACGGGCTTCAGGCCGAGCTCGTCGCGCGGAAAGTCGGGCTCCTCGCCGCTGCGCGGCGCCGCGAGGAGCTTCCCGTCGAGGCCGTACGTCCACGCGTGGTACGGGCACTGCAGCGTCTCGCGCGCGCCCTCGCCCTCGGCGATGACGGAGCCGCGATGACGGCAGACGTTGACGAAAGCGCGGAGGATGCCGTCGCTGTCGCGCGTCACGACGACCGGCGTCCGCCCGGCGCGCGTCGCGAAGAAGCCGGCGCCTTCTCCGAGCTGCCCGGTGTGCCCGGCGTACTGCCACGCCCCGCGGAAGATCTTC
>JAFALP010000118.1 GCA_019234175.1 Actinomycetota bacterium
ATCGCCGGATAGCTCCGCTGGCCCGTGTGCGCCTCCATCTCGTCGCGCTTGCTGCGGCGATACGGCCCCGGCGCGAGCACGTAGTCGATCCCCATGTCCTTGAGCGCCTTCTCGACCTTCCAGCAGGGATGGCCTGCGACCTTGACCCATTCGTTCGAACAGCGGTGGAGCGTGACGGCCATGCGCCCTCCTCAGGCGGCGAACAGTGTCAGGTCGGGCTCGCGCTCCCCGCGCAGGATTGCAAGGTCGACCTCCACGCAGCGGATGCCGCGCGACTCGGCGAGCGCGACGGCCTGCGGCTTGATCGTCTGCGCGGCGAGGACGCCGCGGCATCCCGCCTTTGCGGGGTCCTCGCGGATGAACGCGAGGTAGCGGGTCAGCTGCTCGACCGCCTCGATCGTCCCGATGCGCTTGATCTCCACTGCCACCCATTCGCCGGACGCGTCCTTGCACATGAGGTCGACGGGGCCGACGTCGGTCGCCCACTCGCGCTTCACGAGCGTCAACTCCTCTCCGAGCGCCGCCGGCGCGGCGGCGAGCTCGAGCTGCAGGTCGCGCTCGACGCCGTCCTTCTGGAGCGCCGCCGACTCGCCCATGTCGTGGACGACGTCGCTCAGCACCTCGACGAGCTTGATCTCGAGCACGTCTTCCGTCTTCGCCTTGCGCACGACGAGCGTGTCGCCGGCGTCCTCGACGACGGTCGGGGCCGTCATCCAGTTGAGGGGCTTGAAGCCGCCGGCATCGTCGTGGACGAGGACCGAGCCGTCGGCCTTGAGGATGAGCAGGCGAACGGCCTCGGGCAGCACCGCGTTCAGCCGGCCGGTGTAGCGAACCTCGCAGCGGGCGACGAGCAGGCGCACCGAAGGCAACTTATCGGCTTCTCCGGACATGCCCCAGCGGAGGGATGGGATGTCCCCCATTCGTGCCGATGACCTCCTGAGACGCCGATGTCTAGCCATGCTCTGACCACCGCAAGGCCGGAGATGTCGACCCGCCGCTGGGCGGTCTGGGGCGCGGTCCTGCTCGGCGCCGCGGCCACGCTCGAGCTGGCCGCACGGGCCCTCGTCGACTCTCCCCCGCGCACGCACGTGATCGCGGGCGCAGCAGTGCTCGCGCTGCTCGCGTGGGGCGCGAACCGATCGCCGGTGCCGGTCGGGCAAGGCGCGTCGATGTCGCTGGACGTCGTCTTCGTGCTGTGCGCCGCGGTGATGTACGGCGCGGCGGTGGCGGCGCTGATCGCGGCCACGGTCTGCGTCTTCGAGAACTTCCGCGTCGGCGAGCATGCGATCAAGGCCGTCTTCAACGGGGCGGTGTTCGCGCTCATGGGCGGAGCGGCCGGACTGGCTGCGCACGTGCATCCGCACGGCGACCTCGGGCTCATGGCGGCCGTCGCGCTCGCCGCCGCCGCCGCGTACGTGACGAACGTCGGCCTCGTGCTCCTCATGGTCGCGCACGCGCGCATCCACGAGTTCGTCGCGCGCGCATGGGAGGCGACGCAGCGCAGCGCGATTCCCTATGCGCTGTCGCTGTCGGTGGTGCCGCTCTTCATCGTCGCCTGGAGCGCGGACCCGTACGTCGCCATGCTCGCGGTCGTCCCGCTCGCCGGCATCGGCCTGCACATGCGCTCGCTCGAGCAGAGCCGCAAGGCGATCGAGCTGTCTCTCACCGATCCGCTCACGGGCCTCGGCAACCGCCGGCACCTGAACGAGCGCCTGCAGCGCGAGCTCGACCGCGCCGAGACGACGCACGAGCCGATGTCGATCTGCATCCTCGACCTCGACGGCTTCAAAGGGATCAACGACTCGCGCGGCCACCAGGCCGGCGACGACGCGCTCGTCGCGGTCGCCGGCGCCTTCCGCCAGGGCGGAGAGGCCTTCCGGCTGGGCGGCGACGAGTTCGTCCTCCTCCTGCCCGACCACGATCACGACGCGGCCGAGGCGGTCGCGGCTGCGGTGCGCGAGCGCGTCGCCGCGCTCGGCCTCAGCGTCAGCGCCGGGACCGCGACCTACGACGGAAACGGCGCCGGCCGCGCGGATCTGCTCCGCACGGCCGACGCCGCGTTGTACGAGGACAAGCTCGTCACAGCCTGACGCGCGCTGCTACCACCAGGTGCCGCGCGTTCGCCCGCCGACCCCGCCGGCGAGGAGGCTGATCAGCCACACGACGGCGAGCACGACCGCGATGATGAAGAGCCAATGGACGGTGAAACCGACGCCGAAGGCGATGATCGCGAGCAGTGCGAGCAGTACGAGTAGAAGCATCTCGACCCCCTGTGGTCTCGGGTTGAGCTAGTACAACGGACGAGGGGTGGAGAAAGTTTCGGTGCCGCTACCGCGTGACGCGGGAGCCGCCGACGATCGCGTCCGAGCCGTCGTCGAACCGAACCCAGGCCTTGCCCTTGCCGTCGTAGTCGGGCGACCACACGATCAGCGTCGCGCCTCGGCCACCGACCGTGACCCGTTCCGTCCCTTCCGGCTCGGCCCCCGACCAGACGCGCACGAACGGGTTGTGCCCGCGCTCCCGCCCGATGGTCGTCTCGTCGGTGTGGCCGGGCAGGACGCGCATCGAGTCCGGCATCGCCATGAAGACGTCCATGACCGACGCGCGGACCCGGGCCGGGTCGCCGCCTCCGACGGCGTCCTTGAAGAGCGTGTCGCCGGTGAAGACGATCTCGTCGCCGGCGACGAACGCGACCATGTCGTCGGAGTGGCCGGGCGTGGCGATGCCGCGCACGGCGAGGCCGCCCCACGTCCATTCACCCGGCTCGGCGACGACGGGGATGTCGAAGCGCTCCCTGAGGTCGTCCTCCCACGTGACGTGGTCCGGGTGGCCGTGCGTGCGGAGGATCGCAGCCGGCGTCGCGCCCCAGCGCTCGACCGCTTCGAGGAGCGGCGCCGGGTCGGCGCCGGAGTCGACGAACACGGCCGTCCCACCCTCCGCGTCCGCGAGCGCGTACGCGTTCGAGAGCCAGCCGGGCTCCATGTTCCGTTGGACCAGCAGGCCAGCTAGGCTAGACGAAGCAATGGCCGGGCTCATGTCGCGCACCGCGCTGATCGTCAAGTCGAAGTATTCGAAGCTCCTCAACCGGGCCGAGAACCCGACGGAGACGCTCGACTACTCGTACGAGCAGATGCTGGAGCAGCTGCAGAACGTCAAGCGCGGCGTCGCCGACGTCGTCACTGCGAAGAAGCGGCTGGAGCTCCAGCAGCAGAAGCTCGAGCAGAACGTCGTCAAGCTCGAGACGCAGGCGCGCCAGGCGGTCGCGGCCAACCGCGAGGATCTCGCGCGGCAGGCGCTCGAGCGCAAGGCGGTCGCGCAGCAGCAGCTGCAGGACATGGACGGGCAGGTGCAGCAGCTCGCGAGCCAGCAGGACTCACTCGTCCAGTCGCAGCAGGCGCTGGAGACGAAGATCGAGCAGTTCCGCTCGCAGAAGGAAGTCATCAAGGCGCAGTACTCGGCCGCCGAGGCGCAGGTGAAGATCGGCGAGGCCGCGACGGGCATCGGCCGCAACATGGAGGACGTCGGCGCCGCCGTGCAGCGCGC
>JAFALP010000097.1 GCA_019234175.1 Actinomycetota bacterium
CACCGGCGCGACCATCAGCGGCACGAACCTCAACAAGGCGATCTGGTCGAACACCACCTGCCCCGACGGAACCTCAAGCAACACCGACGGCGGCACCTGCACCAACAACCTCTAACCAACACCAACCCACAGCGGCCCTCCTCAGGGAGGGCCGCTCACCTCTGAAAGACGCCTCGCGCCGGCCGCAGACCGGGATCGGTGGCGACGTCGGGTAGCCGCGCCTTGAGCTCGTTCCGGGGCGCCGGCTACATCCCGATCTGGTCAAGGGTCTTCTCGGAGGCGACGAGAACGGGCTTCGGGATCGGCGAGAAGTAGAGCGAGGCGCCGAGCTTCTGCCCCTGCGTGAGCGCCCAGAAGATGAACTTCCGAATTGCGGAGGCCTTGTCGGAGTGGGTCGGGGCGATCACATATGTGAACGTCGAGATCGGATACGCAAGACGTTGCGTCGCGGGCGGATCGACGATCGAGAGCGCATTTCCGGATGGGACGATCGTGATCGTTGCCGCGGCGGCGGCGATACTTCGAAGGCCTGGCAGCGTGAAGGCCTTCGCCCGGTTCTGGATCGCCGCGAACTGGAGGTGGTTCGTGAGCGAATAGGCAACTTCGACGTAGCCGATTGCACCGAGGGTCGACCCCAGAGCATCGGCGACGCCCGAGCTGTGCGCCGCCGGCACCCCGGTCGGAAATTCGACCGCCGTCGAGGTACCAATGCGCTGCTTCCACTCCGCGCTGGCGTGCGAGAGGTAGTCCGTGAAGTTGTATGTCGTGCCGCTCGCGTCGCTTCGGTAGACGGGCGTGATGTGGAGCGACGGCAAGGTGAGTCCCGGGTTGACCGCGCTGATCCGTGGATCGTTCCACTGCGTGATCTCGCCGAGGTAGATCTGCGCGAGCAGCTGGCCGGTGAGCTGGAGCCTTCCGTTCAGCCCGGGCAGGTTGTACGGGATCGACGTCGCCGAGAGTGCCCATGGGATCTGGACGACGCCCGCCGCAAGCGTGAATTGGTCCTGGGTGAGCGGGGCGTCGCTTGCGCCGAAGTCGACCGTGCGCGCGCTGATCTCGGCGATTCCGCCGCCGCTTCCAATCGCGTCGTAGTTCACCTGCACGCCGGCCGTCTGGTTGTACGCACTCGCCCAACGCGTCACGAGAGGAGCGACGAGCGTACTTCCTGCGCCGCTCAACGAGACGTCGGCGCCGGCGGTTGGGGCGTATGCGCAAGCAAGGACAAGCAGCGCGATCAGGGCGAGACGCATCGTCACGATCATCGACAAACGACCGAAAAGCGGCGGTGGCGGCGTGGTCGCGGAGTGGTATCGAGGTGGTGTCAGACGCCGACGGGATCGCGCGGCTGCGGGGACTCGGCATGGCGCGGATCGTCCGTTCGTCTCCGCGCCGCAAGAACGACACGGAGCGCCGCGACGCAACGCTCGTCGAACTGCGTTCCTGCGTGAGCGTCGAGTTCCCGAAGCGCATCCTCCGTGCTGCGCTTCGACCTGTATGGCCGGTCGGTCGTCATCGCCTCGAATGCGTCGGCAACCAGGATGATCCGCGACTCGAGTGGGATCTCGTCGCCCGCGAGGCCACTCGGATAACCCGTCCCATCGACCGATTCGTGGTGATGGAGGATCCAGACCGCCTCGTCGCTGAGCTCGGCGGCAAGGGCGATGCTGTGGCCGAGCACTGAATGCGTCTTCATCACCTCGTACTCGAGGTCTGTGAGCGGGGCCGGCTTCTTCAAGATGGCATCGGAGATACCGATCTTGCCGACATCGTGCAAGAGGCCCGCCAGCCGAAGACGGCGGACGACATCGACGTCCAAGCCAAAGACCTCCCCAATTCTTCCGCAGAGGCTCGAGACCGTCTCGCAGTGACTGCGGATCGACGCGTCCTTCGTGTCGACCGCACGTGCGAGCGCGGTCGCCAGCGCGCGCAGGTGCCGCTCCTCCGCGGTCGTCGCGCTTGCTGCCATCGCCTCCTCGAGGGATTCCGCGTACACGAGCGCCGGGATGTGCTGGCGCTTCGCCTCGATCAGCGCGATATCGGCGCGGCGCAGGATCACGTCGCGACTCATCCCTTCTGTAGCTGCCGCGATCCCGGCTGTGAAGGTCGGCGCCTGTCCCGAGGTCAGTTCCCGGGCAATGCTGTCCACACGCTGGACGAACCCGAGCGCGCCGTTCAATGTCGCCCCGGGGAGAATCGCGATGAACTCGTCGCCGCCCAGGCGGTAGACGCCGTCGTCGTCGCGTGTCGTGCGACGCATCGCCTCCGCAAGCGACTGGATCAGATCGTCGCCGGCCTGGTGACCGTGGCTGTCGTTCGTGAGCTTGAGCCCGTCGAGGTCGAACATGACGACGACGAGGCGACCCTGAAGCTCTTCGAGAAGGCGTGCGAGATCTTCGTGCAAAGCACGATGATTGCGCAACCCGGTCAGACTGTCGATGAGCGCCGCATTCTGCAGGCGCTCGAGCTCGGCCCGGCGGGCGTCGTCGAACCGACGGCGGATCTGCAGCAGAATCGCGGTGAAGAGCCCCAGTAGCGCGAGTCCGACGGTGAACGCGACGAGCGTTGCGACGAGCACGAAATGCTCGGAGGAGCGGAGCGAGTTCAGCGCCTTCTGCGACCGCGCCTCGTTCACATTCGCCGCATGGAGGATGAGCGACTCGACCCACGGGTAGACGGCCTCGAACTCGCTCTCGATCGCGCGCGCGCGCACCGGCTGGTTCGCCTGCAGAGCCGAGAAGACTTGGTTCGCAGCGGCCATATAGACGCGCGCGCCGCGCAAGAGATCACGAGCGAGGCGCCGATCACTTGGATCGCCGTGAGCCTCGACGTAGGCAAGCGCGGTATCGACCTGCTTCGCCGACCGGGTGACACCGGCCTGGGCCTGCGCCGTCGGCGTCGCCTCGTATCGCAGGACGAGTGCCTCCTGCTCGGAGATGCCGAAGCGCGCCTGCTGGTACGCGGTCACCAGCGCGGTCCGGCGGCTCACGGCGGTCGTCAGCGAACGCGTGTGTATCGCCGACCAACACGCGAAGACGGCGAGAAAACCGAGAACCGCGGCAAGGCCAACCGCCGCAAGCCTCGCGGTCGCGCCCCCCGACGGCCGTGATGGTGCTTGCGGCTGCACGGCAGACAGAACCGTAGAGCGACATCGGCCGATGCGCATGCCTCATCCAGGGGAGAAGAATGCGTCGATTTGGAGACGGACCGCAGTGTGGTGACCGTGCGGTCGCCGGCAGGTGAACGACGAGCAACGATGTTGTGACGGCGGTTTGCCGTGTTCGGCGTCTGGCAACGGGAGCGGGGGTGTCCACGATCAATCGCCGCGACTTTCTTTTCTCAGCGGGCGCGGTCGCCGCCGGCTCGGTGCTCTCGCCCTGGAAGACACTCGAGCGCGCCCTTGCGGCGCCGGCCACATGCGCACCGCTGAAGGAGCTCGAGCACGTCGTCTTCTTCATCAACGAGA
Source organism: Actinomycetota bacterium (assembly GCA_019234175.1). GTDB lineage: Bacteria > Actinomycetota > Thermoleophilia > Gaiellales > Gaiellaceae > Palsa-739. The sequence goes on from JAFALP010000097.1 coordinate 3,464, forward strand.
ACCGCTCGTTCGACAGCTACTTCGGCACCTATCGCGGCGTACAGGGCTTTGCAGACCCGCACGCACTGAAACTGAAGGGCAAGAGCGGTCTCACCGTCTTTCACCAGCCCTTCCCCGGTAGCGCGGGTGCTCCCTACGGAGGCCACCTACTTCCATTCCGCTTCGACACGAACCACCAGGGCGAATGCGTGAACGACATCGACCACTCCTGGCCCGTCCAGCACCAAGCGTGGAACGGCGGCGCGTTGGACTCATTCCTCAGCGCGCACATCGCCTCGAACGGTCTGCGCGACGGGCCGAACACGATGGGGTACTACGAGCGCGACGACCTACCGTTTTTCCACGCGCTCGCGGATGCGTTCACGATCTGCGACCGCTACCACTGCTCGGTCATCGGCCCGACCGACCCGAACCGTCTCTATTCGCTGAGCGCCACGCTCGACCCGGCGGGAGTCGCCGGCGGCCCGATCCTCTCGACGAGCTCGACGCGCACCGAGCGCGTCGGGAAGCTCACCTGGACGACGATGCCTGAACAGCTGCAAGCACGCGGCATCACCTGGAAGGTCTACGGAGGTCCCGACGCGAACTTCGGCGACAACGTCCTCCCGTACTTCAAGGCCTACCAG
>JAFALP010000182.1 GCA_019234175.1 Actinomycetota bacterium
CGCAAGGCGCTCCGCAGCCAGCGGTTCGAGCTCGTCCATTTCAACGACTCGCCGCTCATTCCGGCCGCGTATCTCGCGCGGCAGGAGGGGCTCCCCGTCGTCTGGCATCTCCGCTCGGCGCTGCCCGAGCGCGGAAAGGACGGACGCTCCGCGCTCATCCGCCGCGCGATTCGGAAGCTCTCGACGACCTCGATCGCGATCAACCGCGACGTCGCCGAGGTCTTCGACGTCGGCTCGACCGTCGTCCCGAACTCCGTCGACCTGCAGCGGTTCCGCCCCGGCGACCGCGAAGCGGCGCGCGCGGCGCTCGGTCTTCCGTCCAACCTCCCCGTCGTCTCGTTCTTCGGGTTCATCTATCCGTCGAAGGGCTTCCACGAGTTCATCGAGGTGGCAGCACGTCTGCGCGAGCGCGGGATCGACGCGAGCTACCTCGTCGTCGGCGGCGCGGTCCGCGGCCAGGAGTTCTTCCGCACCGTCGTCGGCCGGTCGCTGCAGCTCGTCGACCTGACGCGCGACTACGAGTCGGAAGCGAAGGACCTCGTCCACCAGCTCGGGCTGGACGACGTCGTCCGCTTCATCCCGTTCACGCAGGACACGACGAACCTCTATCAGGCGTCCGACGTCGTGGTCGCGCCGTCACAGGGACCCGAGCTCGGACGCCCAGTGATCGAGGCGGCGGCGAGCGGCGTCCCCGTGGTCGCGTCCGGGTCGCGCACGGGCGGCGGGGTCGTCGTCCCCGGCGAGACCGGCGTGCTCGTCGACGACTACGGCGTCGACTCGATCGCAGAGGCGGTCGCAGACCTGCTGCAGGACGCGGATCGGCGCCGCTCGCTCGGCCGCACGGCTCGTGCGCATGCCGAGGAGAACTTCGATCCCGCGCGCAACGCGCGGCGCATCGAGTCCATCTATCAGCGCATCTTGCCGTCGGCGGAGCGGATTCCCATCCTCTACGTACATCACCGGCCGCAGCTCGGCGGCGCGCCGTCGTCGCTCGCACAGCTCATCCGGCATCTCGATCCGCGCTTCGAGCCGCACGTCTTCTGCCCGGAGGGTCCCGCCGCCGATCTGTTTGCGGACGCGGGCGCGATCGTGCACACCGGCAAGGTGTCGATCTTCGCGCACGCGTGGGACTCGCCGTACGAGGGCCTGCGCTGGATCGTGCTCAGCCGCGAGGTCTCGTCGCTGCAGCCGCACGTGCGCCAGCTGTCGGATCTGATGCGCAGGCACCGCTTCCCGCTCGTGCACCTGAACGACTCGCCGCTCCTCGCCGCCGCGTGGGTCGCGCACAACCACGGCGCCAAGGTCGTCTGGCATCTGCGCTCCGCGCTCGCAGGCGAAGGACGCGACCACCGCTCGCGCATGATCGGCGCCTTCATGGATGCGTTCGGCGACGCAGCGATCGCGATCGACCGCGACGTGGCCGCGCGCTTCCCCATCCGCCTGCCGCTCGAGATCGTGCACAACTCGGTGCGGCCTCCGTCCCCGTCCGACGGCGGCAAGGTCGCGCTCGGACTTCCCGAGGACCGCGTCGCCATCGGCTTCGCCGGCTTCGTGCGCCGGCAGAAGGGCTGGCAGGAGCTCGTGTCCGCGGCCGAGATCCTCGTGCGCCAGGGCGCGCCCGCGCACTTCGTGATCATGGGCGGCGGCGTCCGTCCGCCGGAGTACTTCAAGACCATCCGCGGCCGCGCGCTCGCGCTGACGAACCTCCTCACCGACGAGGAGTCGGCGATCAAGGATCTCGTCGCCGCGAAGGGCCTGCAGGAGCACTTCTCGTTCCTGCCGTTCACCGCGGAGACGGGCGAGATCTACAGCGCGCTCGACATCGTCACGTTCCCGAACCAGGGCGTCGGCCTCGGCCGCCCCGTGCTCGAGGCGGCGACGTACGGCAAGCCGGTCGTCGCGTCCGGGTCGGAGGCCGGCGCGGGGGTGCTGCTCCCGGGCAAGACGGGCCTGCTGCTGCAGGACGCGAGCCCGGAGCAGCTCGCCGGCGCGCTGCGCCTGCTCATCGAGGACCCCGACCTACGCCGCCGGCTCGGCGAGGCCGCCGCGGAGCATGCACGCGTGCGCTTCGATCCGGCGAGCAACGCGCGCGCCGTGGAGCGCGTGTACGACGAGCTGCTCGGTCTCGAGCCCGACGCGGAAGCGCCGGCCGAGGCGGAGTCGACCGTCGCCGCCTAAGAGGGTTTGCGAACTTCGGGGCTGTAGGCTGCCCCGCGATGAAGGGTCTTCGCAGACTCGCCGGCATGGTGGGTATCCACCTTCCGCTCGTCCTTCC
>JAFALP010000059.1 GCA_019234175.1 Actinomycetota bacterium
CGGCGAACCGGGCCCGCGCGACCACCTCGGCCGGCTCCAGCCCGAGCTTGCGCTCCATGTGCAGCGCGCTCGTGGCGAGGACGATGTGCACCCGCGAGCGCCTCGCGCCGGCGAGCGCCTCGGCGGCGGCGTCGAGGTCCTCGCGGACGGCGCGGGCGAACGCGGCGACGGTCGGCCGCTCGACCGAGCGGGCGACGGCGCGGACGCCCTCGAAATCTCCGGGTGAGGCCCCCGGGAAGCCCGCCTCGACGACGTCGACGCCCAGCCGCTCCAGCTGCGAGGCGATTTCCGCCTTTTCATGCGGCTGCAGCGCGATGCCGGGCGATTGCTCGCCGTCGCGCAACGTCGTATCGAGAATCTGGATCCTGCGGGCCACGAACACGTCCTTCCTTCGACTGAGGCCGCACCTGTGGTGCGGAGAGGTCGGCGTCTGCGCCGTCTAGGGCGCGTGTTCGTGTGCTCTCCCCGTTAGGGGAGAATGAAGATGACGACGAAGATGATGAGGCCCATGAGGCCTGCGGCGCGTGTGATCGCGGTCGTCATCGCCGTCTCAGGATGCACGCCGTCGCCCGGGTTGTCAAATAGGGCCCTCCCGTGGGGAAACCGGAAAACCGTGGTGGTGGCCGTCCGCAGACCCCGCTAGCCTCCCAAGTCCTGATGCGCCGCGCGACGAACCTGCTCAAGCCGATTTCGTTCGTCTTCGCCGCGCGCATCCACACGCGCTAGTCGGCCATCCCCTCCGCCGCCGCCGACTAGCCCACAAGGCGGATTCACCTTCTCCCCGGAGATGCTCCTTGCCGCACCCGAAAACCGGCCTGTACGACCCGTCCTTCGAGCACGACGCCTGCGGCGTCGCGTTCGTCGCGCGGCCGGACGGACGGCGGAGCCACGAGACGGTCGAGCGAGCGCTCGTCGCACTCGCGAACCTCGAACACCGCGGCGCCGCCGGGGCGGACAAGGACACCGGGGACGGTGCCGGGATCCTCGTCCAGCTGCCGGACGCGTTCTTCCGGGCGGAGATCCCGGGCCTGCCGGCCGAGTACGGGATCGGGACGCTCTTCGGCGACGACGACGCGACGGTCGAGGCGGCGGTGGCGGCCGAGGGCGCGCGGCTCGTGGCCTGGCGGGACGTCCCGATCGAGCCGGATCACGTCGGCCGGACGGCGAGAGCCGCCATGCCGCGCATCCGCCAGTTCGCCGTCGCGGTCGAGGGCCTCACCGGGGACGCGCTCGAGCGCAAGCTCTACGTGATCCGGCGGCAGGCCGAGGCGGGCGGCGCCGTCATCCCGAGCCTGTCGTCGCGCACGCTCGTCTACAAGGGGATGCTGACCGCGCCGCAGCTGGCGCGCTTCTACCCCGACCTGCACGACCCGCGCTTCGAGAGCGCCCTCGCGCTCGTCCACTCGCGCTTCTCGACGAACACGTTCCCGAGCTGGGAGCTCGCACACCCGTACCGGATGATCGCCCACAACGGCGAGATCAACACGCTCCGCGGCAACGTCAACTGGATGCGGGCGCGCGAGTCGCAGCTCGCGTCGGAGCTGTTCGGCGACGACCTGCGGAAGGTGCTGCCGGTGATCCGGCCCGGCGGGTCCGACACGGCGATGTTCGACAACGTGCTCGAGCTGCTCGTGCTCGCCGGGCGGTCACTCCCGCACGGGCTGATGATGATGATCCCCGAGGCGGCTCCGCCCGATCACCTCGCCGGCTTCTACGCGTACCACCAGTGCCTCATGGAGGCGTGGGACGGGCCGGCGGCGATCGCGTTCACCGACGGGCGCGTGATCGGCGCGACGCTCGATCGCAACGGGCTTCGTCCGGGACGCTGGTACGAGACGTCGGACGGGTGGGTCGTGCTCGCGTCCGAGACGGGCGTGCTCGACGACCCGCCGGCGTCGATCGTGCGCAAGGGACGGCTGCAGCCGGGCAAGCTCTTCCTCGTCGACCTCGAGCGCGGACGCATCGTCCCCGATGCGGAGATCAAGCACGAGATCTCGACGCGCCGGCCGTACGCGCAGTGGTACGCCGAGAACGTCCGCCACGCGTCGGATCTTCCCCCCGCACGGACGCCGGCGCCGAAACCGACCGAGCCGCTTCGCCGCCGCCAGCTCCTGTTCGGCTACGCGCAGGAGGACATGAAGGTGATGCTCGCGCCGCTCGCGCGCAACGCCGAGGAGGCGGTCGGCTCGATGGGGAACGACACGCCGCTCGCGGTGCTATCGCAGCGCAAGCCGCTCCTGTACTCGTACTTCAAGCAGCTGTTCGCGCAGGTGACGAACCCGCCCATCGACTCGATCCGCGAGGCGGTGGTGATGAGCGTGGAGGCGAGCGTGGGCAGCGAGCGCAACCTGCTCGCCGAGACGCCGGAGCATGCGCGCCAGCTCGTGATCGCGAACCCGATCCTGCGCGACGACGAGCTCGAGCGCCTGCGCCAGGTCGAGTCGGACGTCTTCCGCTCGCACACGATCGACACGACGTGGGCCGTCGCCGACGGCGTGGACGGGCTCGAGCCTGCGCTCGGGCGCGTGTGCGCGGAGGCGGACGCCGCCCTGGCCGGCGGCGCCAACATCCTCATCCTCTCCGACCGCGCCGCCGGCCGGGATCGCGCGCCCATCCCGTCGCTGCTCGCCACGGCCGCCGTACACCACCATCTCGTCCGCGCCGGCACGCGGCTGCAAGCGGGCATCGTCGTCGAGTCGGGCGAGCCGCGCAGCGTGCACTCGATCGCGGTGCTCGTCGGCTACGGCGCCGCCGCCGTCAACCCGTATCTGATGCTCGAGACGCTGGCCGAGCTCCACGATCTGGCGATGAGCGTCGAGGAACGGCAGACGCGCGCCATCAAGGGCATCGGCAAGGGCCTGCTGAAGGTGATGTCCAAGATGGGGATCTCGACGATCCCCTCGTACTGCGGCGCGCAGATCTTCGAGGCGGTGGGGCTTTCGTCCGAGCTCGTCGACCGCTACTTCACGTCCACCCCGTCGCGGATCGGAGGGATCGGCCTCCGCGATCTCGCCGACGGCGCCCTCGCCCGCCACGCGCGCGCGTATCCCGGGACCGGCGACGACCTCCTCCCCGTCGTCGGCCTGTACGCGTGGCGGCGCGAGGGCGAGCATCATCAGTGGAACCCGGAGACGATCTCGCTGCTGCAGCACGCGGTGCGGTCCGGCCGCGCGGAGACGTTCGAGCAGTACTCGAGCACCGCGAACGCGGAATCGGCTCGCCGGTCGACCCTGCGCGGGCTCCTCCGCTTCCGCTTCCCCGAGACGGGGATACCGCTCGACGAGGTCGAGCCCGCGCAGGAGATCGTGAAGCGGTTCTCCACCGGCGCGATGTCGCTCGGCTCCATCTCGCGCGAGGCGCACGAGACGCTGGCGGTGGCGATGAACCGGTTGGGCGGGCGCTCGAACACGGGCGAGGGCGGAGAGGACCCCGTCCGCTTCGGCGACGAGCGCCGGTCGAAGATCAAGCAGGTCGCGTCCGGGCGCTTCGGCGTGAACGCGCGGTACCTCGCGAACGCGGACGAGCTGCAGATCAAGATGGCGCAGGGCGCAAAGCCCGGCGAGGGCGGCCAGCTCCCCGGCCACAAGGTCGACCGCTACATCGCGTCGGTGCGGATGACGACACCCGGCGTCGGCCTCATCTCGCCGCCGCCGCACCACGACATCTACTCGATCGAGGACCTGAAGCAGCTCATCTACGACCTGCGCTGCGCGAACCCGGACGCGCGCGTCTCGGTGAAGCTCGTCGCCGAGGTCGGCGTCGGAACGGTCGCCGCCGGCGTGGCGAAGGCGGGCGCCGACCACGTGCTCATCTCCGGCCACGACGGCGGCACGGGCGCGTCGCCGGTGTCCTCGATCCTCCACGCCGGCGTTCCGTGGGAGATCGGGCTCGCGGAGACGCAGCAGACGCTCGTGCTCAACGACCTGCGCTCGCGCATCTGGGTGCAGACCGACGGGCAGCTGAAGACGGGGCGCGACGTCGTCGTCGCGGCGCTCCTCGGCGCGGACGAGATGGGCTTCGCGACGGCGCCGCTGATCGCGTCCGGCTGCGTGATGATGCGGGCCTGCCATCTGAACACGTGCCCGGTCGGGATCGCGACGCAGGATCCCGTGCTGCGCGAGAAGTTCGCGGGGAAGCCGGAGCACGTCGTCAACTTCTTCTTCTTCGTCGCCGAGGAAGTGCGGCGGATCATGGCGCAGCTCGGCATCGCGCGGTTCGACGACCTCGTCGGCCGCGTCGACCTGCTCGACGCCGACGACGCGGTCTCGTCGTGGCGCGAACGCGGCGTCGACCTCTCCAACATCCTCGCGCCGGCGGCGGGAGAGCCGCTGCGACGGACACATGCGCAGGAGCCCGCACTCGTTGACGCGCTCGACTGGTCGCTCATCGGCGT
>JAFALP010000105.1 GCA_019234175.1 Actinomycetota bacterium
GCCGAGCTGCAGACGGAGCTCATCCGTGCGCTCGGCGGAACGCCGCCCGAGTTCGTCCACCACGGCCTGCTTCTCGGCGCGGACGGGACGAAGCTGTCGAAGCGCCACGGCGCGTCGACACTCGCCGACCTGCGCAAAGCGGGCATCCCCGGCGAGGCGGTGCGTGCATACCTCGACGAGCTCGGTCTCCCGAAGCACGACATCCACCTCGACCTCGCGCGCCTTCGACGGCTCTCCGTCGACGCGCTCGCGGCGATGTCGGACGAGGAGCTCGCCAACCGCGTCGGTGTCGACGTCTCCCTCGTCCCGGTGCTGCGCGGAGCGCGCGACCTGGCCGAGGCACGCGACTACGCGCGGATCGTCGTGGAGCCGGAGTCCGTCGAGGTCGATGCCGCCGAGACGCTGACGCGCTTCCGCGAGCTGGTCGAGGCGGATGTGGAGCCGCGCGCGATCGTGCGCGAGCTGAAGGCGGTCGGCGGCGACCTGAAGTCGCTGCGCCTCGCGCTGACGGGCCGGGAACGGGGACCGGAGCTGGCGGCAGTCATCGCCGCGCTGCCGAGGGACGAGCTCCTCGCGCGCACCGTACGCTAGGCGGATGCGTCTCTACAACACGCTGACGCGCCGCGTCGAGGAGCTGCCGCCGCCACCCGGTCCGATCCGCATGTACTTCTGCGGGCCGACCGTCTACCAGCGCGCGCACATCGGCAACGCGCGCCCGTTCGTGCTCGGCATGTGGCTGCGCACGTGGCTGCGGCTGCGCGGGTACGAGGCGATCCTCGTCCACAACATCACGGACGTGAACGACAAGATCTACGAGGCGGCGCCGAACGCGAGCGCGGAGCTCGCCGAGCGCGCGACCGAGTGGTACGTCGAGGACACGGGCGACTTGGGGCTCGGCATGCCCGACCTGATGCCGCGGGCGACGCAGTCGATCCCGCAGATCGTCCACTTCATCGAGGAGCTCATCGACGCCGGCTTCGCGTACGCGGTGGACGGCGATGTGTACTTCCGCGTCGCACGCGACCCGCTGTACGGGCGGCTTTCCGGCCAGCGCCCGGACCAGGTGGAGGAGCAGGAGCCGAACCCGCTGAAGGAGGACCCGCGCGACTTCGCCCTCTGGAAGGCGAACAAGCCGGGGGAAGACACCTGGTGGGAGTCGCCGTGGGGCCGCGGCCGCCCCGGCTGGCACATCGAGTGCTCGGCGATGGCCGAGGACGCCTACGGCCCGGCGTTCGAGATTCACGGCGGCGGCCTCGACCTCGTGTTTCCCCATCACGAGAACGAGCTGGCGCAGTCGAGTGCGCTCGGGCACGAGTTCGCGCACATCTGGACGCACAACGGGATGCTCCAATTCTCCGGCGAGAAGATGTCCAAGTCGCTCGGCAACGACGTCTCGCTCCGCAACGTGATCGACACGTGGGGCCGGGAGGTCGTCCTGCTCTTCTTCATGACCGGCCACTGGCGAAGCCCGATCGACTTCACCGACGGGACGCTCGCGCAGGCGAAGGCGCAGGTGGACGGCTTCCGCAATGTCTTCCGGTCGCCGAGCGAGCCGGTCGGCGACTGGAGCGCGTTCGAGAACGCCCTCGACGGCGACTTCAACACGCCCGAGGCGCTCTCGCTCCTGCATGCGTGGCGCGACCACGACCTGCTGCGCGACGCGCTCGGCGTCTTCGGGCTCGGCTCGCTGGCCGACGCGGAGGATGCGCCCGACGACGTCGTCGCCCTCGCCGACCTTCGGCAGGCCGCGCGCGCCGCGAAGGACTTCGCCGAGGCCGACAGGCTCCGCGACGAGATCGCGGCCGCCGGCTGGGAGGCGCGCGACGAGGCGGGCGGCTACCGGCTCGTCCGGCTGTGAGCCGGGAAGAGGTCTACGGGCGCCGGCCCGTGCACGAGGCGCTGCGCGGCAGGCGCGAGGTGCTCGAGCTCTGGGCGACCGAGCGCGCGGTGAAGTCCGAGCCGTGGCTGCAGCAGCTGGAGCGGCCGCGCGTGCAGGTGAAGCTCGAGCGCGACATCACCGAGGCGGCCGGGACGCGCGACCACCAGGGCGTGCTCGCCTGGTGCGAGCCGTACAAGTACGCGGACGCGTACGAGCTCGCGCGGACGGAGGCGCCGCTCCTCGCCTGCCTCGACCAGGTCAGCGACCCGCGCAACCTGGGCGCCGTCATCCGCAGCGCCGAAGGCGCCGGCGCGACCGGGGTGGTCGTCCCCGCGCACGGGTCCGCCCGAGTGACGCCCGTCGTCGCGCGCGCGTCGGCGGGAGCGGTCGAGCACCTGCCGGTCGCCGTCGTCACCAACCTGGCGCGCTACCTCGCGGAGATCAAGGGCGCCGACCTCTGGGTTGCCGGCGCGGCGGGCGAGACCGGGACGCCCATGTGGCAGGCTGACCTCTCCGGCGGCCTCGCGTTCGTGTTCGGGGCCGAGGGGAAGGGCCTGCGCCCACTCGTCCGGAGGACGTGCGACCTGGAGGTGTCGATTCCGCAGCTCGGGCTGGTGGAGTCGCTGAACGTGAGCGTCGCCGCCGCCGTGCTGCTGTACGAGGCGCGGAGGCAGCGCGGTGGCTGAGCCGACCGTCTTCCTCTTCGACGGGTTCAACCTCCTGCACGCGGGCGGCTTCCGCTCGCCGGAGGAGCTGCGCGACCTCCTGGCGAGCTGGGTGGCGGAGAGGGGCGTTCGCGGCGTCCTCGTCTTCGACGGCCACGGCCCCGAGGAGCAGCACGGCCCGCTGCTCGTGCGCTGGGCCGAGGACGCGGACACGGCCATCGAGCGGCTGGCGGCGGAGCTGCGGGGCGGGGAGCAGGTGGCCGTGGTCTCGTCCGACCAGGCCGTGCGGGGCACGTCCGGCGCGGCCGTCCGGCTGCTGTCGTCCCGCGTCTTCCTCGCCGAGCTCGTCCCCCCGGCCCACGAGGACAGGGCAAGGGGCGACATGCGCGACCGGCTCGACCCGGCGACGCTCGCGAAGCTCGAGCAGCTGCGCCGGGGCCGGTAGAACACACGTTCGTATCATGTTGGGTCCATCGCAAATGGACTTGTAGAACCTTGGACCCCTTGCTATGTTCTGGCTCAAGTAGAGCCTGAGACTTCTACTCGGGAGACGCTGTGGCCGCTCGGACTGCGCACGCATATTCGCCCCAGAGGGCTCAGCGCGAGCTGGAGGATCTCCAGCTCGTCCTCAAGGCTCGGAACGGCGACGGGGTGGCGATGGACGCGCTCATCCGCCGCTACACCGGCTTCGTCCGCCTGAAGGCGAGCTCGTACTTCCTCGCCGGCGGCGACTCGGACGACCTCATCCAGGAGGGTCTGATCGGCCTGTACAAGGCGGTCCGGGACTTCCGGACGGACAAGGAGACGTCGTTCCGGAGCTTCGCCGAGCTGTGCGTGACCCGGCAGATCATCACCGCCATCAAGACGGCGACCCGGTTCAAGCACGCGCCGCTCAACACCTACGTCTCGTTCAGCCACACCCCCGCCGGCCAGGAGGGTGACGGCG
>JAFALP010000015.1 GCA_019234175.1 Actinomycetota bacterium
ACGACGCGCTGCGTTCCCATCGCGCCGCCGAGCGAGGAGTTCCACGTCTTCCGGTTCCCGGAGGCGAAGATCGACTACTTCCGGCCCGACGGCACGAAGGCGTTCGGCATCACCGCCGCGTGGCCGTCGGTCGAGGTGCAGTCGCAGGTGAGCCCCGGCACGCGGAACGCGCTGCTGAAGGCGCGGCGGTACAACTGGCAGTACCAGATCTCGCCCGTGGCGGCGCCGACGTTCCGGGTACGGCCGATGCTGCTCTTCTGGCTCGCGCTCGGGATCGCGGGCGCGGTGCTGATCGCGGCGATGTTCAGCGGCTGGCGCTGGTTCCGCGTGCTGCATCCCGTCGCGCCGACGGTGGAGGAGCTGGAGGGATCGAGCCTCGAGCGCGCGCTCGCGCTGCTGCAGTGGGCGCACGACCACGGCGACGAGACGCTCGAGCGCAAGGCCTTCGAGCGCATCGCCGGCGAGCTCGGCGTCGCCGTCGACGACCTGTCGGCGACTGCACACGAGCTCGCGTGGGCTCCGGAGCGTCCCGAGGACGACGAGGTCGAGGCGTTCACCGAGCAGGCACGCGAGAAAGGGCTCGGCTCGTGAGGCTGCCGACGATCCACGGCGGCGACCGCGTCGAGCTCGCCGATCTGCGCACGCTGCGCCGGCCGATGCTGCGGACGTCCGCGGCGCGGCTCCTGCTCGCGGGCGCGCTCGCCGCCACGCTTGCAGGCATCGTCCTGCTGGCGCGGTCGGCCGGCGCCGGCCGCGCGGCGGTGCTCCCGTCCGGCGCCACGACGGGCTGCGTCGTCCTCGACATGTCGGCGAGCATCTCCGGCCCCGTGTACGAGCGAGTCGCCACGGTGCTGCGCGGGATCGTGGACGCGAATCAGTCCATCTGCCTCGTCATGTTCTCGGACACGGCGTACGAGCTCCTGCCGCCGAACTCGCCGCCCGGCGCGCTGCTCGACTTCGTCCCGTACTTCGTCCCGATCCGGTTCTACGGCGGCGAGCCCGTCTTCACGCAGTCGCCCTGGGATCAGTTCAGCGGCGGCACGCGCATCTCCGCCGGCTTCGTCGTCGGCGCGAAGGCGCTGAGGCGCGCGCACGTGCGGCACGGCGCGCTCCTGCTCATCAGCGACCTCGACGACTCGTCCGCCGACATCCCACAGCTGAACGCCGAGGCGGTGCAGCTGCGGGACGACCACATCCCCGTGCGCATCGTCCCGCTCTTCGCCACGTCGCTGAACAAGAGCTACTTCTCGGCGCTGTTCGGCCCGGGCTCGTTCGTCAGCCCGTCGGCGTTCCGGCACCGGGCGCACCAGACGGTGCAGCCGGTGGCAGCGGACGTGCCGTGGGCGCTCATCGTGCTCGGGATCGTCCTCGTCGTGCTGCTCGCCGGGAACGAGCGGTGGAACGCGCGGCTCGTGGCGGAGCCCGCATGAGCGTTCTTCGGCGGCACAGGCTCGGGGCGGTCACGCTCGTGCTCGCGGGCATCGCGGTGCTGCTCGTCCTGTTCGCATTCGACGCGCGTGCGTGGCAGTCGTCGGTGCGGCGCGACGACATCCGCTTCCGCGCGCTCCCCGATCACGTGCGGCTCTGGCGCCCGGCGACGATCCTGCCGTTCGATCCCGCCGGCACCGTGCTGGGCACGAGCGACACGATGGCGTTCCGCCGGGCGCTGCAGTCGTTCTGGTACGTGCACGTGGGCGCGAACCCGGACCTGCGCGCGGACCTGCCGACGCTTCGCGCGAAGGCTCAGCAGGAGCTGCTGACGCTCACGAGCAAGGCGAAGACGCCGGGCGAGCGTTCGGACGCGGCCAACCTCCTCGGCGTGCTCGTCATCACCACGCCTGTGCCGACGCAGAGCGACCAGGCCGTCGACCTCGTGCTGAAGAACTCGATCAAGTACTTCCAGCAGGCGATCACGCTCGACCCGACCGACACGGACGCGAAGGAGAACCTCGAGCTCGTCCTCCGCATCACGAAGCCGGGGAAGGGCCGGCTCGGGCGCGACGCGCGCTCCGGCTTCGGCTTCGGCAAGGGCCACGGGACGCAGACCCTCGGAAACGGGTACTGATGATCGCCACGCTCTTCGGCGTGTCGTTCCTGACGCCGCTCGCCGGCGTGTTCGCGGTCGCGATCGCCGCCCCGCTCGCGGCGCTGCTCTTCACCGAGCGCCGCTCCGGGCACGTGCGCAAGGTGCTCGGCCTGCGCGGGCCTGGGCGGCGCGCGTTCGTCCCCGTCGTCATCGCCATCGGGCTCCTCCCCGCGCTCGTCGCCGTCGCCGCCGCGCAGCCCGTGGTCGTGCGCCAGCACGAGGTGAAGCAGCGCGGCGACGCGCAGGCGATCTTCGTCATCGACACGTCGCTGTCGATGCAGGCGCAGCTCGCGCCGGGACAGCCGACGCGGATCATGCGCGCGCGCCGGCTCGCGCGCCTCCTGGCGGCGTCGCTGCCCGACGTCCCGGTCGGCCTCGCCGGCATGACCGACCGCGTGCTCCCGTTCCTCATGCCGACGACGGACCCGACCCTCCTGCGCAGGACGCTCGTGCAGTCCGTCGGCATCGACGAGCCGCCGCCGAGCCAGCAGTACAACCACGACCGGGCGACGAACCTGCAGGCCCTCATCCCCGTCCTCAACGCGCACTTCTTCTCGACGGCGGTGGCGCACAAGCTGCTCGTCGTCTTCACCGACGGCGAGGCGTCCTCCGACCTGACGCTGCTCGGCTACGGCGTCAACCGGCAGATCAAGCCGATCTTCGTGCACGTGTGGGAGCGGGGCGAGCGGATCTACCACCACGGCAAGCCGGATCCGTACTACGTCGAGGATCCCGCGAGCACGCACACGCTCGAGCACGCGGCGGCAGTGACGGGTGGCTACAGCTACGGCG
>JAFALP010000035.1 GCA_019234175.1 Actinomycetota bacterium
GGGCAGGCCGGAGGTGGGGAGGGCGACGAGCGCCGCGCCGAGGGCCGCTCGCCGTTCGGGCGTCTCGAGCTCCGCGGCCAGACGTTCCGCGGCGACGGAGTGGACGTCGAGCTCGCGGTGCGGATCGCCGCCGGCGGCGAGGACGAACATCGCCCGTCGTCGCGCGGCGTTGAGCTCCGGTTCGGGAATCTCGACGCCGCCCTGGACGAGCCAGCAGAGCATCACGAGAAGCTCGCTCGAGCTCGGGTCGAGGCCCGACTCCTCGAGCTGCTCGAGCCTAGCCCGGGTCTCGGCAGTCACCCGTGTCGCCCTCGCAGCACCCCCATTTGAAGCGACAACGGGGGCATTGAAACGTCGCGTGGCGCCACTCCATGACCGCGGCGCAGCGCGGGCATGGCTCAACCTTCGGAGGAGTCGTCAGCGATTGCAAGGACGTCGTCGAGTATGGCGATGCCCTCGGCCAGCTCTTCCGTCGTGATCACGAGCGGCGGGCAGACCATGACGACGTTCCAGTGCGTCATGAGATAGAGACCACGGTCGAGCACCGCCTTCGCGAGGCGCGCTACGGGCGCGGCGGCTTCGCCGGAGGCGTTGAACGGGACGAGCGGCTCGCGCGTCTCGCGGTTGCGGACGAGCTCCAGGCCCCAGAAGCAGCCGAGGCCGCGCACCTCGCCGATGGACGGGTGCTTCTCCGCGAGCTTGCGGAGCTCGGCCTCGAAGAGCGGCGCCATCTCGGCGGCGTGCTCGACGATTCCTTCTTCGCGGAAGATCTCGATCGACGCGACGCCGGCTGCGCACGCGAGCGGATGGCCGCTGTACGTGAGCCCGCCCGCGAAGTACTTGTCGCGTACCCAGTTCGCGATCGGCTCGCGCACGGTCATCGCGCCGAGCGGGATGTAGCCGGAGTTGATGCCCTTCGCCATCGTGACGATGTCGGGGACGACGTCCCAGTTGTCGACGGCGAACCACGTACCGGTGCGGCCGAAGCCGGCCATCACCTCGTCGGCGATGAGCAGGATCCCGTGCCGGTCGCACACCTCGCGAATCGATTGCAGGTAGCCGTCGGGCGGGACGATGATCCCGTTCGTCCCCGTTACCGTCTCGAGGATGACGGCGGCGACAGTGTGCGCGCCCTCGTACTGGAGGATCTCCTCCAGGTGCGGCGCGCCCGTGCACACGGGGCACGGATCGGGATGGCCGGCGGGGCAGCGATACGTGTACGGGTCGAACATGCGCACGACGCCCGGGATGCCGGGCTCGGCCGGCCAGCGGCGCGGGTCGCCCGTCGCCGTGATCGCGCCGGCGGTGGCGCCGTGATAGCTGCGGTAGCGCGCGATGATCTTGTGCCGGCCCGTGTACCAGCGCGCGAGCTTGATGGCGTTCTCGTTCGCCTCCGCGCCGCCGTTCGTGAAGAAGGTCATCGACAGGTCGCCGGGCGTCACCTCGCTGATGAGCCGCGCGAGCGTCGACCGCGACTCGGTCGCCATCGGCGGCCCGATCGTGCAGAGCTTGTCCGCCTGCTCCTTGATGGCGGCGACGAGCTTCGGGTGCTGGTGCCCGATGGAGACGTTGACGAGCTGGGAGGCAAAGTCGAGGTAGCGCTTTCCGTCGTAGTCCCAGAAGTAGCGGCCCTCTGCGCCGGCCACCGGGATCGGATTGATCGCGTTCTGGACCGACCAGGAGTAGAGGACGTACTGCTTCGCGTCCTCCACGATCTGCCGTCCGAGCTGGGGATTCGTCTCGATCGTCGCCATGCAGCAAGCGTACTCCCTGAGCCGAATAGGCGATTCCGCCCATGTGCAACGCGTGCGGGATGGCACATACTTCGTGCGTGGAGGCGGGCACCCTCAACAGCTATGTCATCCTGCGGCGTGCAGGGTGGCCGACGCTCGACGCGCTGCACATCGCAGCGAAGCGCTCGATGGAGATGGCGACGCGCATGGGCGACGTCGTGTGGGTGCGCAGCTACGTGCTGACCGAGCCGGACGGCCGCGTGGGGACGGTCTGCCACTACCGCGCCTCGAGCGAGGCCGCGATCCGCGAGCACGCCGTGCGCGCGGACATCCCCCTCGACGACGTCGTCGAGGTGGCCGAGCTCGTCGTCCTCCGCCCCGACGACCTGGACGACCTGACGGGGAGGGAACGGCAGGTCCTCGTGCTCGTGGCGGAGGGGATGCGCAACCGGGACATCGCCGACAAGCTCGTCGTCTCGCCGCGCACGGTCGACCACCACGTCTCCGCGATCATGCGCAAGCTGCGCGCCGACAGCCGCGGCGCAGCCGTCGCCGAAGCGCGCCGGCGCGGGCTCATCGCCGCGCGCTGAAGATGGGCAATTCCGCCGATGTGGCGGACCGGGTCGCACGCCTAGCGTTGTCCTCGACAACGACGAGGAGGTCAACGTGCAGCTCTATGCGATCCGCAGACGCGATGGTTGGAAGACCGGCGAGGAACTTCAGGCCGCGGCTGCGAAGTCGACGGCCGAGGGCGAGAACATGCCGGACGACATCCGTTGGATCCGCAGCTACGTCGTCACCGAGGACGACGGGGGCCTGGGGACGATCTGCATCTACGAGGCGTCGAGCCCGGCGAAGATCCGGGAGCACGCGGCGCGCGTCGGGATGCCGGCCGACGAGATCTCGGTGGTGGCCGACACCGTGGTCGTCCGCCCCGATCCGTCAGCTTGATGTAAAGCGTCGGCCCGCGATCGCAATGCGGTCGCGGGCGTGACGTATCGTCTCCGGCGACATGGGGGCGCTGTTGGCAACGCTCGTCTCGGCCATCGTCATCCCGCTGCCGTCGCACGCGACGCTGGTCGCGAACCAGGCGGAGTACCAGCAGTTCGCGGAGCAGGGACTCGTGACCATGCAGCAGGACTGGTGGAACCCGAAGACGGGGTGGTACGACAACCGCTTCCCCGACGACGGCCAGATCGCGAGCGTGTGGTCGTCGTACCCGATGATGGAGCTGATCGCGGCGATCGCCATCTCCGATCCCACCGCCGCGAACAAGGCGCTCGTCAACGCGACGTTCAAGGCGGGGGAGGGGTTCTGGGATCCGACGATCGAGGGGGCCGGCGGCATCGCGTGGCAATGGGGGCTGACGCCGAGCGGCAACGCCTTCTTCGACGACGCCGGCTGGTGGGGCGTCGCATACCTCGACGCGTACCGCGCGACCGGCAACTCGCGCTGGCTCTATGACGCCGGCCGCGTGCTCGCCTACATCGACCGCTACGGCTGGGACACGAAGAACGGCGGCATGTGGTGGGACACCGGTCAGAACTACAAGACGTCGGAGCCGCTGGCGGCGGCGACGCTGATCGCCTCGACGCTGTATCGCATCCAGCACAAGAAGTACTACCTCCAGCTCGCGACGAAGTACCTCACGTGGGCCGACGCGGCGACGCGCAATCCGAAGGCGAACGACCTGTACGGGCGCAGCGCGACGGACGGCACCGTGATGGACTACGTCGAGGGGATGATGATCGACGCGCATGTCCAGCTCTGCCTCGGGACGAAGGAGCAGTCGTACTGCAACCAGGCGGAGACGATCGCGGAGGAGTCGCTGCAGCAGTTCCCGCAACTCCATCCCTGGACGCCCGAGCCGGACACGATCTACCTGAAGGCGTTCCTCGACCTGTACGCGGTCGACGGCAACCCCAACTGGTACGCGCTCGCCTACGAGAACGCGGAGGCGGCGAAGGACGACGCCCGCGACGACACCGGCTGGTGGTCGAAGGACTGGTGGGGCGACTGGGCCGATCCGGGCGTCCTCTTCACGCCCGCGGCGACGCTGGAGATGTTCGCCTGGATGTCGGCTGCCGCGCCGCCTTCGACGTGAGGCAGATGCCGGAGTAGGATCTAGGCCGTCTCCAGGGTCTCCAGGGGGAGGTGCCCCAAGTGGCCGTTTCTGTTGAAGGGCTTTCGGGAGTCGTGCGCGGCCGTGTGGTCGGGCGCGGGGACTCCGACTACGACGAGGCGCGTGCGCTCTACAACGGGATGATCGACAGGCGTCCCGCCGCGATTGCGTACTGCGTCGACAACGCCGACGTCGCGGCGGCCATCGGCTTCGCAAGCGAGAGAGGCCTCACGATCGCGATCCGATCCGGCGGCCACAACGGCGGCGGTCTCGGGAGCGTCGACGACGGCCTCGTCATCGACCTCACGCCGATGAACGCCGTGGAGGTGGACGCGACGGCGAAGCTCGCACGCGTGGGCGGTGGGACGTTGCTGAAGGACCTCGTCGACGCGACCCACCAGTTCGGGCTGACGGTCCCGGTCGGGATCATCGGGACGACCGGCGTCGGTGGACTGACCCTGGGTGGGGGCGTGGGCCACCTCACGCGCGCGTTCGGCCTCACGATCGACAACATGGTGGCGGCCACGGTCGTCCTCGCGGACGGCTCCGTCGTCCAGTGCGATGTCGAGCGCGACCCCGACCTCTTCTGGGCGCTGCGCGGCGGCGGCGGCAACTTCGGCGTCGTCACGCAGTTCTCGTTCCGCTGCCATCCCGCCACGAACGTCCTCGCCGGCCCGGTGGTGTACGACCTCGACGACGTCGAGACGGTGATGCGCTGGTACCGCGACTTCATCGCCGCCGCGCCCGACGAGCTGGGCGGCTGGTTCGCCTACCTCTCCATCCCGCCGGGGCCGCCGTTCCCGGAGGAGCTCCATCTCCGCAAGGTGTGCGGCGTCGTCTGGACGCAACTCGGCGAGGAGGAGTCGCCGGCCCTGCGCGAGGCGCGCTCGTTCGGAAAGCCGGTCCTCGACGGGGTCGCTCCCGTGCCCATCCCGGCCTGGAACACCGCGTTCGACGGGCTCTTCCCGCCCGGGGAGCAGTGGTACTGGCGCGGGGACTTCGTCGGAGAGCTCTCGGACACGGCCATCGCCGAGCACGCGAAGTGGATGCCGAAGGCGCCGACGTGGAAGTCGACGATGCACATGTACCCGGTCGACGGGGCGGCGGCGCGCGTCGCGAACGACGCGACCGCGTGGGGCTATCGCGATGCCCGCTGGTCGCAGGTCACCGCCGGCGTCGATCCGGATCCGGCGAACGCGAAGGCGATCAGCGAG
>JAFALP010000178.1 GCA_019234175.1 Actinomycetota bacterium
GGTCCCCAGCCGGAGCTGCCGCGCGGGACGGGCACCCGCGGGCCGCTTCGGCGGGAGCCGGAGCGGGAGGAGCACCTTCGGCGCGTCGCCCGTGCGAAGGAGCACATCCGCGAGGGCGACGTCTTCCAGGTGGTCGTGTCGCAACGCGCGGTCCGCCCCACGTCGGCGTCGCCGTGCGAGCTCTACCGTGCGCTGCGCCGCGTCAACCCGTCGCCGTACCTGTTCCTGCTCGAGCTCGATGACGTCGCGCTCGTCGGCTCGTCACCGGAGACGGTGGTGAAGTGCGAGGGCTCGCGGGCAACGCTGAACCCGATCGCCGGGACGATCGCGCCGGGCGAGGGCGACGCCGAGGCGCTGCTCGCCTCCGAGAAGGACCGCGCTGAGCACGTCATGCTCGTCGACCTCGGCCGCAACGATCTCTCCCGGGTGTGCACTCCCGGATCGGTCAGCGTCGAGCGGTTCATGGAGGCGGAGCGCTACTCGCACGTCACGCATCTCGTCTCCGAGGTGGCGGGCGAGCTGCGCGAGGATCAGACGCCGTTCTCGCTCCTTCGCGCCTGCTTCCCGGCGGGGACGGTCTCCGGCGCGCCGAAGGTGCGCGCGATGCAGATCATCTCCGAGCTCGAGGGCTACCGGCGCGGCGTCTACGCCGGCGCCGTGGGCTACGTCCTGCCGGCGGAGCGTTCCATGGACACGTGCATCGCCATCAGGACGTTGGTGTTCCGCGACGGCACCTGTTACCTGCAGGCGGGCGGCGGCATCGTCGCGGACAGCGTGCCGGAGGACGAGCATCAGGAGTGTCTCGACAAGCTCGCCGCGCTCGAGGCCGCGATCGAGTTGGCCGAGTCATGATGCTGCTCATCGACAACTACGACTCGTTCACGTACAACCTCGCGCACCTGTTCGGCGCGCTCGGCGCGGATGTGAGAGTCGTCCGCAACGACGAGATCGACGCCGACGAAGCGGAACGGCTCGCGCCGGCTCAGCTCGTCGTCTCCCCCGGTCCCGGCCGGCCGGGAGATGCGGGCGCGTCGGAGGAGATCATCCGCCGCCTCGGACCGGCGACGCCGACGCTGGGCGTCTGCCTCGGCCACCAGGCGATCGTCGAGGTGTTCGGAGGCGAGGTCGGCTACGCGCGCGAGCTCCTGCACGGCAAGGCGAGCCCGGTGCAGCACGACGGCGACGGGCTGTTCGCCGGACTGCCGCAGCCGTTCGATGCCGGGCGCTACCACTCGCTGGCGGCAACGCGCCTGCCCGACGTCCTCGAGCCGACGGCGTACGCGGACGACGGCGAGGTGATGGCGGTGCGCCACCGCGAGCTGCCGATCGTCGGCGTGCAGTTCCATCCCGAGTCGGTCCTCACGCCCGACGGTCCCGCGCTCGCGCGCAACTTCCTCGAGGGGCGCTTGTGACCCAGACGGCGCTCGCCGCGCTCCTGGACGGCCGCGACCTCACGCGCGCGGAAGCGTCCGAGGCGATGGGGACGATCATGCGCGGCGAGGCGACGCCGGCGCAGATCGCCGGCTTCCTCGTCGCGCTGCGCCTGAAGGGCGAGACCGCGGACGAGATCGCCGGCTGCGCCGACGCGATGCGCGAGCACGTCCTCCGCGTGAGCCCGGCCCGCGACGACCTCGTCGACATCGTCGGCACCGGCGGTGACGGCGCGAACACCTACAACATCTCCACGGCGGCGGCGCTCGTCGCGGCGGGCGCAGGAGCGGCGATCGCGAAGCACGGCAATCGCGCCGCGTCCTCCGCGAGCGGCGCCGCCGACGTGCTCGAGGCGCTCGGCTTCCGGCTCGACCTGCCGCCCGAGCGGATCGAGCGCTCCATCGACGAGCTGGGCTTCGGCTTCCTCTTCGCGCAGGCGCACCATCCGGCCATGAAGCACGCAGCACCGGTCCGCCGCGAGCTGGCGACGCGTACCGTGTTCAACGTGCTCGGCCCGCTGACGAACCCCGCGGGCGCGCGCGCGCTCATGCTCGGCGTGTACTCGCCCGAGCTGACGCGGACGCTCGCGCACGCGCTCGTGCAGCTCGGCGCGACGCGCGCGTACGTCGTGCACGGCGCCGGCGGCATCGACGAGCTGTCCCCGTGCGGTCCCAATCTCGTCTGCGAGGTGGAGAACGGCCGCGTGCGCGAGTACGAGCTCGACCCGCTCGACCTCGGCGTCGACCGCTGCCACCCGGACGAACTGCGCGGCGGCGACCCGCAGACGAACGCAGCCGCACTGCGGGCCGTCCTCGCCGGCGCCGACGGCGGCCACCGCTCCGCCGTCGTGCTCAACGCCGCGGGCGGCATCGCGGCGGCCGGCCACGCCGAGGACCTGCGCGAGGGCATCGTGTGCGCGCGCGAGGCGATCGACTCGGGCGCGGCGGCGGCGCGCCTCGACCAGCTGGTGGAGTTCTCCCATGCGATTTGAGGACGCGCTCTCCGGCCCCGGGCTCGCGGCGATCGCGGAGTTCAAGCGCCGGTCGCCGTCCCTCGGCGACATCCGCCCGGATGCGCGCATCGAGGACGTCGTCCCTGCGTACACGGCCAACGGCGCGAACGCCGTCTCGGTGCTCGTGGACGAGCGCTTCGCCGGCACGCTCGACGACCTCCGGGCCGCGCGCGCGGCGACCGAGGTCCCGCTCCTCGCGAAGGGCTTCTTTTCGACCGAGGAGCATCTTCGCGAGCTGCGCGAGGCGGGCGCGGACGCGGCACTGCTCATCCTCCGCGACCTCGACGACGAGACGACGGCACGGCTCATGCGGTACGCGGCCACGATCGGCCTCGACACGCTCGTCGAGGCGCACGACGAGGAGGAGCTTGCACGGGCTCACGCGCTGGACGCGTCGATCGTCGGCGTCAATGCGCGCGACCTTTCGACGTTCGCGATCGACCGCAACGCGCAGCTCGCGCTCGTCGCCCGAGCGCGCGCCAACGTCGTCATCGCAGAGAGCGCGATCCACACGCGCGCACAGGGCGCGGCTGCGGAGCTCGCGGGCGCGGACGCGATCCTCGTCGGCACGTCGCTGATGCGCGCCCCCGATCCGGGGAAGAAGCTTCGCTCCCTGACGTCGCGGCCGCTCGTGAAGGTGTGCGGGCTCACGCGCCAGGAGGACGTCGACGTTGCCGTCGACGCCGGAGCCGACCTCCTCGGGTTCATCTTCGCCGAGGGATCGCCGCGGCGGGCCGCCACGGTCCTCGACGTCCCCGAGACGGCGCTGTCGGTCGCAGTGTTCGTCGGGGAGCCGGAGGAGCGCGGCGCCGACCTCGTACAGCTGTACGACCATGAAGAGGGCACGGTGCGCGGACGGAACGCGACGCTGTACCGCGACGGCCAGGCGGTCGCGCGCGTGGCCGACCTTCCGTGGGAGGGCGAGGACGCGGCGCACTGGGAGAACGCGCGCGGCGACGACCGGCTCGTGCTCGCGGGCAAGCTCGGTCCGCACAACGTGCGCGCGGCCATCGACGTCGTGCACCCGTGGGCCGTGGATGCCGCGTCGCAGCTCGAATCCGAGCCGGGCATCAAGGATCACGACAAGGTCCGCGCGTTCATCCGGGAGGCGAGATGATCTTCGGCACCTATGGAGGGCGCTACGTGCCAGAAACGCTCATCCCGGCGCTCGACGAGCTGACCGCCGGCTGGCAGGCCGCCTGCAAGGACGACTCGTTCCGCACCGAGGTGCATCACCTGCTCACGTCGTACGCCGGGCGGCCGACCCCGCTCACGCTCGCCGAGCGGTTCGCGCCCGGCAGGCGCATCTACCTGAAGCGCGAGGACCTCCTGCACACGGGCGCGCACAAGCTCAACAACGCGCTCGGCCAGGCCGTGCTCGCGCGCCGGCTCGGCAAGCGCCGCATCGTCGCCGAGACGGGCGCCGGCCAGCACGGCGTCGCCACTGCCACGGTGTGCGCACGCTTCGGCCTCGAGTGCGTCGTGTACATGGGTGCCGAGGACATGCGCCGCCAGCAGCCGAACGTCGAGCGCATGGGCCTGCTCGGCGCCGAGGTGCGGCCGGTCGAGTTCGGGACGAAGACGCTGAAGGAGGCGACGAGCGAGGCGATCCGCGACTGGATCACGAACGTCGAGACGACGCACTACCTCATCGGCTCGTGCGTCGGCCCGGCGCCG
>JAFALP010000248.1 GCA_019234175.1 Actinomycetota bacterium
GACGATGGCGACGGCCGGCCGCGCCAGCAGGTCGAGCGGAGCGTCGCCGCGGACGAAGAGGCCGACGGGTGGGTCGTGGATCGAGCGCAGAAGGGGCGGCAGCTGGGTCGTGAAGCGGAGGCCACGGTCCGCGAGACGGCGCTCGTACGCGCCCGCGTCGAAGCCGCGCAGATGCCTGCGCCAGCGCGCAGAGTCGGGCGCGCGGAGAAGATGCGTCCCCGTCTCCGATGCGAAGACGGCGAGGGCCAGCTCGTTCATGCGAGCTCCTGCCTTCGATACGCGAGCGCCTCGGCGACGTGCTCCGCCTGCACCGCGTCGACGCCGGCGAGCGCGGCGATCGTGCGCGCGACACGCGCGACCCGCGCTCGTCCACGTCCGGAGAGCGGCAGCTTGTCGACGGCGCGCGACAGCAGCGCATCCGCGTCGGCTGTGCGCCGGAGCAGGCCGGCGGTTCGCGCACGTGCGACGCGCGCGGCGACCGCCGTGGATCCTTCTCCCGCCTCTGCCGCCAGCTCGGCTGCGCGCGGGCGCGGCACCGTGACGACGAGGTCGAACCGGTCGAGCAGCGCGCGCGAGAGCTTCGCGTCGTACGCGGCCAGGCGCTGCGCCGTGCACGTGCACGCCATCGCGGGATCGCCGCGTGCGCCGCATGCACAGAGGTTCATCGTCCCGACGAGCTGGAACCGCGCCGGGAAGACTGCGCGCCCGGCCGCACGCGCGATGCAGACGACACCGTCCTCGAGCGGCTGCCGGAGCGCCTCCAGCGTCGGCCGCGCGAACTCCGGCAGCTCGTCGAGGAGCAGCACGCCGTGATGCGCGAGGCTCGCCTCGCCCGGCCGGATCCCGGGCCCGCCGCCCACGACGGCTGCCGTCGAGGCGCTGTGATGCGGCGCGCGGAACGGCGGCGTCCGCACGAGCGGCTGCTCCGGCGGAATGAGGCCCGCGACCGAGTTGACGCGCGTCACCTCGAGCGCGGCGTCGTCGTCGAGCGGCGGCAGGATCCCCGGCAGCCGGCGCGCGAGCATCGTCTTCCCCGTTCCCGGCGGGCCGGCGAGCAGGAGGTTGTGCCGGCCGGCGGCCGCGATCTCGAGCGCGCGGCGCGCCCGCTCCTGCCCGCGCACCTCCGCGAGGTCGGGCAGCGCCACCGCGTCCGTCTCCTCGGTGGCGGGGACGTCGGGCGCGGCCAGCTCGCCGCGGAGGTACGCGACCGCCTCCGCCAGGTGCGCGACCGGGATCGGACGCACTCCGGCAAGCGCCGCCTCCGGCGCCGACTCCGGCGGGCACAGCAAGCGTTCGATCCCGAGCCGCCGCGCTCCCTCCGCCACCGCGAGCACGCCGCCGACACGGCGGAGCCGCCCGTCGAGCGCAAGCTCGCCGACCGCCGCGTGCCGGTTCAGCTCCTCCTGCGGGATCTGCCGCGACGCGGCGAGCAGCGCGAGCGCGATCGGCAGGTCGTAGCCGGAGCCCTCCTTGCGCAGCCCCGCCGGGGCGAGGTTCACGGTGACGCGGCCGCGCGGGAAGTCGAGCTCCGCCGAGGCGATGCCGCTGCGCACCCGCGTCCGCGCCTCCGCGCAGGCACGGTCGGGAAGCCCGACGATGGCGAAGGCCGGCAGGCCCGTCTCGTGCACGTCCGCCTCCACCTCGACACGGCGCGGCTCGAGTCCGACGAGCGCATGCGTCACCGCGCGTGCGAGCACCGTTCTACGCTAGGTGGCGATGCGTTACGTCTTCCTCGCGGTAGTCGTACTGCTCCTCGCCGGTTGCGGCCCGCACAAGGTGAAGCGCGTCGTGGAGGTGATCCCGTCTGACGGCTCCTTCCCGTCCGTGACGGTCACCGTCTCCGGCAACACGCCCGCCGACTGCGCGAACGACATCTCGACGTTCTCCGACAACGCGCACCAGGTGCTCCAGCACGAGGGCCCGCAGGCCGCATATCCGGCCGACCTCTACTTCCTCGGCCTGCACGACGCGCTGCGCGACTTCCAGGTGCGCGGGTGCCCGATGCCGCTGCTCGGCCACGCGCTTGCGCAGCGGTTCACGAACGCACAGCTGCACGAGCTGATCGCCGACCTGCCGTCGATCTACGCGCCGGCGCTCCGCGCCGGCCTGCACTAGTCGACGATCTTCAACGCGCCGAGCCCGACGAGCTGGCGGCAGAGCGCGACGGTCTTCTTGTCGGCGCCGAGCTTTCGCAGCGTCTTCTTCCCGTCGAGCCGCTCGACGATCGCCGCCGCCGCAGGTGTCGTCGGCAGGATCGAGCACGTGCCGCCGTCGAGCACGACGTCGGCCGACTTCCGTCCCATCTCGTGCTCGATGCGCAGCGCCATCGCCCGCTTCAGCCGCGCGTCCAGCAGGCCGTTGCCCTTGCCGCGATTCGCGAAGGCGCGACGGATCTGGGCGTCGGAGTCCTCGAGCGTGTCCTCGTCGATCTCGTCGACGCGCAGGCTCGTCTTCCCCTTCCGGCGGTGCAGGAGGATGGCACCCTCGCCCACGCCGCGGGCGCCGAGCTCGCCGATGTACTTCGTCCAGCGCTCGAGCGCCTCCGCGTACGTGTGCGCGTCGGCGAAGAAGCTCCCGTTCCAGCTCGCCGCATGGTCGAGGGCGTCGCTCTCGATCGACGTGAGGATCCACGCGTCGCAGCCGGTGCCCTTCACCCATTCCGCCGGCCGGTCCTCGGGGCCGTCCTCGTCGACGATGAGCCAGCTCCCGAGCAGCGTCGCATATCCGCCCGGCGCGAGATGCGACGCCGCCTCGCGGACGACGTGCTCGGTGACGTCGTCGCCTCGGAAGCCGCTGTCGCGGTATGCCCAGCGCTGTTCGGGCGAGACGACGAACGGCGCGTTGCACGTGATGAGACCGAACGTCTCGCCCTCGACGGGCGCGAAGAAGCTCCCGTTCCTGCACTCGACGTTGTCGAGCCCGTTCATCGCCGCGTTCATCGCCGTGTACGCGAGGGCGCGGTCGTTCACGTCGATGGCGACGACGTGCTTCGCGTGCTTGGCGGCGAGCAACGCGTGGATGCCGCTTCCGGTGCCGACGTCGAGCGCGGCGCGGACCCGCGGACGCGGCGTGAGCAGGTCGCACGTGCGCGCCGTCGGCGTGTACGTCGCGACGTAGTCGGGCGGATCGTCCGCGTCGCGCGTGAAGCCGTCCGAGGCCAGGAGCGTGTCGTCCACGGGGATGACGCGCGACTGGGGGACGAGCCGCTTCCCCTCCTTCGTCGCGAGCCCGAGCGTCACCATCGCGTCCGCCGCGCCCGACTCGACCTTCGACGCCGCGACCGGAAGCTCGAGGTACAGGAGGCGGATGACCGTCTCGAGCGGGGACTCGGACAGGCGCCGTTCGGCGACCACGACCTCCTCCCGCTCGCCGACGTCGTCGCCGATCAGGTCGGTGACGACGTCGCCCTCGTAGTCGAGGTCGCGGAGGAATGCGCCAAGCGTCTGCGCCGCGGCGCGGTCGGGGACAGGCGAGTGCACGAACGCGAGATTACTGA
>JAFALP010000143.1 GCA_019234175.1 Actinomycetota bacterium
TGTCGATCACGATCGGCGTGCTGGCGGTGGCGACGTCCGCGTACATGGCGGCCGTCTTTCTCTGCGGCGACGCGACGCGGACCGGGAACCGGGGGCTCGCGGAGCGCTTCCGGGCGCGCGCGCTTGCCGCCGCCGTCGTCGCGGGAGCGGCGGCCGCAGCCGGGCTCGCCGTGCTGCACGTCGACGCAGAGCGGATCTTCACGCGGCTCACGCAGGGAGAGGCGCTGCCGGCGCTCGTCGTCTCGGTGCTCGCGGGCCTCGCGACGCCGGCCTTGCTCTGGCGGCGGCGCTACGAGCCTGCGCGCTACACGGCGGCGCTCGCGGTCGCTGCGATCATCGCCGGGTGGGCGGTCGCGCAGGACCCGGTCCTCCTCCCCGGGCTGACGATCCGGCAGGCGGCCGCGTCGCACGACACGCTCGCCGCCCTCGTCGCGTCGGTGCTCGCCGGCGGCATCATCCTGTTTCCGTCGCTCGCGCTGCTGTTCCGGCTGACGCTGCGCGGCACGCTTCGCTCGTCCGCGGCGCAGCAGACGGCGCCGCTGCAGCCTCGCCCTCTCCGCCCCGGCGGCGTGCGGCTGTCCGTCGCGTTCCTCGTCGCCGGCATCGGCTTCCTCACCGTCGCCGACGCCCCGTGGGCGCACGCGATCGGCGTCACCTGCCTGTTCGGGTTCGGCGTCGCCGGCTTCCGCCGGCTCGCGACGACGGCCTAGTAGCCGGCGATCCGCTGCAGCGCGTCGTTCGACGGGATGAAGTAGTACGCACCCGTGAGCGGGCGCGTGTACTTCGTCAGCGCGTCGCGCGTGCCGGTCGCGAGTCCCGCCATGCTCTCCAGCATCTTCGCGAGCGGCCTCTGGGCCGAGGCGAAGCCGACGAACGTCGTCCCGTGGTTGGAGATCGTCCCGTACGGCGTGTTGCGTCGGAAGATCTTCCCGAACTGGTCCTGGTCGTTGCTGGCGACGTGCGAGTCGGCCGGCTTGACGTCGTCGGAGAGCTCCTCGCTGTCGGACTTCCGCCGCCCCATGACGAGCTCCTGCTCCTCGACCGAGAGCGACTCCCACGCGACGGCGTCGTGCTCCCACTTCTGTAGCAGAAGGATCGTTCCGCCCTCGCCCGGCTTTCCCTCGCCGACGAGCGCGATGCCGGGCGCCTCGATGAGCGTCGGGTTCTCGGTCCCGTCGATGAAGCCGGTGAGGTCGCGGTCGTGCATGTACGGCCAGCCCGCCATGTCCTCGGCCATCGATCCGACCGAAGCGAGCTCCGCCATGACGGCGCGCCCGGTCTCGAAGACGACGTCGTAGCTCGAACCGGACAACCACAGGACGGCGTCGTGCTGCGTCGCGGGCATGACGAAGCCGTCGACGCCGACGATGTCGGCGTTGAACCCGTCGAGGCTCCGCGGCGCGTCGTCGGGCGCGACCTCGCGCCACAGCTCCGGACGGAAGCCGGCGACGAGGTTCACGCCGCCCATCGTGGTCCGAGGCTCGCGCAGCGAGGCGATCGCCGTGACGAGGCCGGGCCGGTCGCGCCCGTCGAACTCGAGATACGCGTGCGACGCGGTCCCGAGTGCGAAGATCCCGCTCTGGGGTGACTCCACGGGAAGGATCGTATGGCAGGCCTCACCGACAGAGAGAGCAAACAGGTCGATCGGGCGAACGCCTCCACGAGCACGCCCGTCGTCTTCGTGCACGGGCTGTGGCTGCTTCCGTCCAGCTGGGACGCCTGGACGACGCGCTTCGAGGAGAACGGCTACGTCGCGCTCACGCCCGGGTGGCCGGACGATCCCGAGACGGTCGCCGACGCGCGCGCGCATCCCGACGTCTTCGCCGGCAAGGGCATCGGCGACATCGCCGACCATCTGGAGGCGGTCATCCGCAAGCTCGAGCGAAAGCCGGTCGTCGTCGGCCACTCGTTCGGCGGGCTGCTGACGGAGATCCTCGCCGGCCGCGGCCTCGCCGTCGCGTCGGTGGCGATCAGCCCGGCACCGTTCCGCGGCGTCCTGCCGCTGCCGTACTCGGCGCTCAAGGTCGCGGGCGTCGCGCTCCGCAATCCGACCAACTGGAGCAAGGCGGTCATGCTCAGCTATGCGGAGTTCCGGTATGGCTTTGCCAACGCCGTGAGTGCGGAAGAGGCCAAGCAGCTGTACGAGCAGTACTCGGTGCCGGGTCCCGGCAAGCCCCTGTTCCAGGCGGCGTCCGCGAACTTCAACCCGCGCTCCGAGGCCCGCGTGAACACGCGCAACCCGCAGCGCGGGCCGATGCTGATCGTCTCCGCGGACTCCGACCACACCGTGCCGTGGGCGATCGCCAACGCGTCCTACAAGAAGCAGCTGAACAACGCGGAGGTCACCGAGATCGTGAAGATGCCCGGCCGCGGGCACTCGCTCACGATCGACAGCGGCTGGCGCGACGTCGCCGACGCCGCGCTTCCATTCGTGAGGAGGTTCGCCTAGTCATGCCGCCCATCTCACACGGCTTTCACGGCCGCCGCACCGACGCCGGCGAACGCGACCGTGTTCCGCCCGGCCAGTACGTCACGCACGACTTCCCCGTCCTCTCGGCCGGCCCGACACCGCACACGCCGCTCGAGAGCTGGACGTTCCAGATCCGCGGAGAGATCGACCAGCCCAAGTCGTGGACCTGGGAGGAGCTCACGGCGCTGCCGAGCGACCGCGTCACCGTCGACATCCACTGCGTGACGAAGTGGACGAAGCTCGACACCGTCTGGCGCGGCGTCTCCCTGGACACGCTCCTCGACGGCGTGGACACGAGCGCCGAGTACGTCCTCGCCTTCAGCGACGGCGGCTACACGACGAATCTCCCGCTCGCGGACATCCGCGACGGGAAGGCCTGGGTCGCGTACGAGTTCGGCGAAGAGCCGCTCGAGCCCGAGCACGGCGGCCCCGCGCGCCTGCTCGTCCCGCACCTGTATTTCTGGAAGAGCGCCAAATGGGTGCGCGGCATCGAGCTGCGGGCCAACGACGAGCCCGGGTTCTGGGAGATGTACGGGTACAACAACTACGGTGACCCGTGGAAAGAGCAGCGGTACGCGGGAGACTGAACTGGCAGGTGGCGCGCGTCGCCGACGTGGTCAGCGAGACGGCGCGCGCGAAATCGCTGCTGCTCGATCCGCCCGACTGGGCCGGCCACCTCGCCGGCCAGCACGTCGACGTGCGGCTCACGGCCGATGACGGCTACCAGGCGCAGCGCAGCTACTCGATCGCCTCCGCGCCCGAGGACGAGCATCTGCAGCTGACGATCGAGCGCATCGAGGACGGCGAGGTGTCGCCGTACCTCACCGACGACCTCCACCCCGGCGACGAGCTGGAGCTGCGCGGGCCGATCGGCGGGTACTTCGTCTGGCGCGAGTCGCTCGGCGGACCGGTGCTGCTCGTCGCCGGCGGTTCCGGCGTCGTCCCGCTGCGTGCGATCCTGCGCCACCATCGCGCAGCGAAGAGCGACATTCCCGTCCGTCTCGTGTACTCCGCGCGCACACAGGCCGACCTTCTCTACCGTGAAGAGCTGGAGAGCTTCGACACGGTGATCACGCTGACGAGAGAGGAGTGGTCGGGCCACACCGGTCGTGTCGGCCGCGACCTGCTCGAGGAAGCTGCGTGGCCGCTCGCGGACCATCCGCTCGTGTACGTCTGTGGTCCGACAGGATTCGTGGAGGGCGTCGCCGACGCCCTCGTCGCGATCGGTCACGCGGCAAACCGCATCAGGACTGAGAGGTTCGGCCCGGCATGAGCAGCCCGGTGTGTTCGCATCTCGACACGATCACGTTCAGGGAGCTGCCCGATCCGATCAAGGGCTGCGAGGAGTGCCTGAAGACCGGTGACTGGTGGGTGCATCTGCGCATGTGCATGGAGTGCGGCACCATCCGCTGCTGCGACGACTCGCCGAACAAGCATGCGACGAAGCACGCGCACGAGGCATCGCATCCGATCATCAAATCGGCCGAGCCCGGCGAGGACTGGAGCTGGTGCTACGTCGACGAGGTGGCGTTCGTCATCGAATGATCGAGCTCGACGGCAACGCGATCGGCGGCGAGCTGTACGACGTCTTCGGCATGGACATGACCGGCGTGATGGGCGTGTGCACGTATTGCGGCGCGCACGCGCCGGTCGCGGAAGCGGTCGTGTACATGCGCGGGCCGGGGACGGTCGCACGCTGCCGTGCGTGCCACGAGCTGCACATGGTGCTGGTGACGATTCGCGACGTCACGTGCGTCGACATCAGCGGCCTCGCCGCGCTCGAGATGCAGTGATGCATCGCGTCGTCGTCGTCGGCGGCGGTTTCGGCGGGCTTCAGGCGGCGCTGCATCTGCGCAAGGCCGAAGTCGAGCTCACGCTCGTCGACCGGCGCAACTTCCATCTCTTCCAGCCGCTCATGTACCAGGTCGCGACGGGCGCACTCGCAGAAGGAGAGATTGCGTATCCCCTCCGCGCGATCTTCAAGCACGACGAGAACGTGCGCGTCATGCTCGCCGAGGTCGCCGAGTTCGATCTCGACGCGCGCGAGCTGCACCTCAGCTCGGTCGGGTCCGTTCCGGCGCCGCCGACGGTTCCGTACGACACGCTCATCGTCGCCGGTGGATCTCAGTACTCCTACTTCGGGCACGAGGAGTGGCGGGAGCACGCAGCGGAGGTGAAGTCGCTCGAAAGTGCGCTCCTCATCCGCAGCCATCTGCTGAGCGCGTTCGAAGCGGCCGAGGAGGAGCCGGACGAGACGCGCCGCGCCGCGTGGATGACGTTCGTCGTCGTCGGCGCCGGTCCGACGGGCGTGGAGATGGCGGGCCAGATCGGCGAGCTCGCCGGCGACACGCTGCGTCATGACTTTCGCAACATCGACCCGCGAGCGTCGCGGATCCTGCTCGTCGAGGCCGCCGACCGCGTGCTGACGACGTTCCCGCCGTCGCTGTCGGCGAAGGCGCAGCGCTCGCTCGAGAAGCTCGGCGTCACCGTGCTCACCGGACGCACGGTGAAGGGCGTCGATGCCGACGGCGTCACCGTCGACGACGAGCGTATCGCCTCGCGCACGGTGGTCTGGGCCGCCGGTGTGACCGCGTCAGGCCTTGCGGGCAGGCTCGCCGAGCTGACCGGCGCCCAGCAGGACCGTGCCGGACGCATCAC
This sequence comes from Actinomycetota bacterium, assembly GCA_019234175.1. GTDB lineage: Bacteria > Actinomycetota > Thermoleophilia > Gaiellales > Gaiellaceae > Palsa-739. Next base: position 5,129 of record JAFALP010000143.1, read on the forward strand.
CGTCGAGGCGGACCTGACCCTGCCTGGACACCCCGAGGTCTTCGCGCTCGGCGACATGGTGCGCCTGCGCGAGGGAGTCCTCCCCGGCGTCGCCCCGGTGGCGATGCAGGAGGGCCGCTACGCCGCGCGCGTCGTGCGCGACCGTCTGCGCGGCCGCGAGACCCCGCCGTTCCGGTACCACGACAAGGGGAACCTCGCCACCATCGGCCGCGCCGCCGCCGTCGCCGATCTCCGCGGCATCAAGCTCAGCGGCTTCATCGCCTGGCTGACGTGGCTCTTCGTCCACCTCTTCTATCTGATCGGCTTCCAGAACCGGGTGCTCGTGCT
>JAFALP010000142.1 GCA_019234175.1 Actinomycetota bacterium
CGGTCGTGCGGACTCTCGCAGCTCGTCGATCCGATCCCTCCGGAGCGCCTTTACAGCAACTACCACTGGCTCAGCGCGTGGAAGTGGAATCCCCATGCCGACGGTCTCCTCAACCGAATCGAAGCCATGCCGGACTTGGGGAGAGACGCGCGCGTTCTCGAAGTGGGCAGCAACGACGGATCGTTCCTGCTCGATCTTCGGAAACGCGGTTACTCGAACCTTCTCGGGCTCGAACCCGCCGAGGATGCGCGGAGTGCGGCCGAGGCCAACGGGATCCGAACGCTCTCCGAGTACTTCACACGAGAGACTGCGCAAACCATCGTTCAGTCGTTCGGGCAATGCGATCTCTTCGTCGCGAGGCAGGTGATCGAGCACGTCCCCGACTTGCGCGAATTCGGAGAGGCGATGCGAGTCGTGCTCCGTCCCGGAGCCCGCGTGCTGGTCGAAGTACCCGACTTCGGCTTCAACCAGGCTGCACCGGACTACAGCGCCATGTGGGAGGAGCACGTCAACCACTTCACGCAGGAGACGCTTGCGCGTTACCTCGGGGGCTTGGGCATCGCCCTCGACGAGTGCTACACCGAGCAGTTCAGCGGTCAAATCCTGATCGCGTTCGGCCGCTACACCGGTGCTCCGCTCCCGTCGTCCGATCCGACTCCGGAGCTCACTGCCGGCGCACGACGCTTCCGCGATCGCTGGCCCGGGTTCCAAAAGGCGATACTCGAGTACCTCGCGGAGGAGCGCCGCGCCGGACGTCGCATCGCGGTCTATGGAGCAGGCTGTCGCTCGAGCACGCTCATCAACTTCACCGGCATCGGCGAGTACCTCGACTGCGCGGTCGACGATCAGATCGAGAAGCAAGGCAGGTACATGCCCGGCTCGCACCTCGCAGTCGTTCCCGGCGATGCGCTGGAAGACGGTGCGGTCGACACCTGCCTCCTCGCAGTCAACGCGGAGAACGAGGACGCGGTCATCGCAAGACGGTCGGCGTTTGTGGAGAGAGGCGGGAGGTTCGTCTCGCTCCATCCTCCGAGCCCGCGGCTTCCGGCCTTCTGGACCGAGATCTGACGCGATGCGCCTCGTCACCGTGAACGAGGAAGTACTCGTCGCCTCGGACCCCCTCTCGGCGCTCGGCTCCGAGGACATCGCAGAGCTCAAGGAGCGTGCGCGGGCGAACAGGAGACGCCGCGTTCGGATCTGCGCGCATTCGGACACATCCGACTCCTTGCACGAAATGATGATCGTGCACATGCGCGGCGCATACGTGCGCCCGCACAAGCACGTCGGAAAGAGTGAGTCGGTCCATGTCGTCGAAGGTGAGGCCGACGCGCTCTTCTTCGACGAAGACGGCGCAGTCGTCGACGCGATCGCGCTCGGGCCTTATGGCTCCGGCCGGCGCTTCTTCTATCGGCTCGAGGAGCCTGTCTTCCACACGCTCTTGATCAACTCGGAGTTCTTCGTGATGCACGAGGTCACGAACGGTCCGTTCAAGCGCGAGGAAACGACGTTCGCGTCCTGGGCTCCGGGCGCGGCTGACCATGAAGGCGCGGCGGCATTCCAGCGTCGGCTCGCAACCGAGGTGGCGGCGAGGCGATGACTCATTCGATCATCGTCGGCGGCACGGGCAAGATCGGGCGCGAGGTGACTCGCGTGTTGGCCGCGAGCGGCGGCACCGTCTCCGTCATCGCCCGCTTTGAGCCCGGCGAGTCGCTGGGCCCGGACGTGCGGCACGCCGCCATCGACGTACGCGATCTCGAAGCGCTCGAAACGGGAGTCGCAGATCTCGTGGCGAGTGGGGGTCCAATGCGCAACCTCGTGCTGCTCCAGCGATTTCGCGGTGAAGGCGACGCCTGGGAGCGCGAACTCACGGTCTCGGTGGCAGCGACCAAGATCATCATCGAAGCCGTGTCGCGGGCTTTCGAGGGCGGCGGCGGCTCGATCGTCATCGTCTGCTCGAACGCCAGCCGAATGGTCGCCGAGGAACAGCCTGTCGGGTACCACGTCGCGAAAGCGGCGCTCCGGCAGATGTGCCGGTATTACGCCGCCGCGCTCGGCCCCTTGGGAATCCGCGTCAACTGCGTGACGCCCGGCGCGGTGTCCAAGGGCGCGTCTGGACAATCGGCCGTCGCCGATGCGACGCCGCTTCGCAGACTTGGAACGCCCGGGGACATCGCCGGCGCCGTCGCCTTCCTCTGCAGTGACGACGCGTCCTTCATCACGGGTCAGGATCTCGTCGTCGACGGCGGACTCTCGTTGCTCTGGCAGGAGAGCCTCGTCCGCAGCTTGACCCAGGAGGATGGATGACGGCATACCGCAGAGCCGACTGCAGGCTCTGCCACAGCACCGCGCTCGAGCTCGCGCTGAGGCTCGAGCCGACCCCGCTGGCCGACGCGTACGTCCCGCCGGAGAAGGCAGCCGATCCGCAGCCGGTCTATCCGATCGACATGTATCTCTGCGCCGATTGCGGTCTCCTGCAGCTTCTCGACGTCGTGCCTCCACAGGAGATCTACGTGGAGTACATCTACGAGTCGGCGAGCTCACTCGGGCTCGACCGGCATTTCGACGAGTACGCACAAGAGGTGCTCGACAGGATCGGTCCCGTCGAGGGCTCGCTCGTCGTCGACATCGGCAGCAACGACGGAATGCTCCTGCGGAGCTTCCAGGCAAGAGGAATGAGCGTGCTCGGAGTCGATCCGGCGGTCGAGCTGGCCAAGCGGGTCACCGCATCCGGCATCGAGACGATTCCCGACTTCTTGACCGTCGACCTCGCACGCAGGATTCGAGAAGAGCGCGGCCCGGCTGCCCTCGTGACGGCGAACAACGTGATTGCGAACATCGACGACCTCGATTCGGTCGTGGCGGCCATTCGAGAGCTTCTGGCTGCGGCCGGCGTCTTCGTGTTCGAGAGCTTCTACCTCGGCGATCTCGTGACGAACAAGGTGTTCGACTTTCTCTATCACGAACACCTCTCGGCATTCTCGGTGAAGCCCGTTGAGCAGTTCTTCCGGCGCCACGGCATGGAACTCATCGACGTGTTGCGCGTCCCGACGAAGGGCGGGTCGCTCCGATACACGGTTCAGTTGGAAGGTGGGGGACGGCCTGTGGGAGCGAGCGTCGGCGAGCTCGAGGCGCAGGAGGCCGCGCAGGGATTGCACGGCCTCGAGCTCTTTCGGGCATTCGCTTCCGAGATCGATTCCGCAAAACGAGCAACGCTCGAGCTCGTGCGGCAGCTGAAGAGCGAGGGGGCGTCCATCGCCGCCTACGGCGCATCGGCCACCACGACGACGCTCGTCTACCACTTCGAGCTCGGCGACTTCATCGACTACTTCGTGGACGACTATGCGGTCAAGCAAGGATTGCTCAGCCCCGGCCTGCACATTCCCGTCTTGCCGTCGCAAGAGCTCTACGCCCGCAAACCGGACTACGTCGTCGTGACGGCCTGGCGCTATTACGAGCCGATCACGCGCAAGCACCAGCGGTACCACGAGCAAGGGGGCCGGTTCATCGTCCCCATGCCGGAGCTCAAGCAGCTCTGAGGCGCCGCGCACGGCCGAGCAGGGACCACAGGCCGGCGGCGCAGAGCACGGACTTCACGAACCAGCGCTCACGAATCACGTGCGGCTGTTTCGCCGCTGCGACGAGACATGCGACAAGCACCCGCGGACGCGCGCGCATCGGCGCGATCTCGATCTCGTTCGCCGTAACCGCCCAGCGCAGCGTCTCTGCGGCGCGAGGGCTGAGCTGCGGCGTTGCCGTCTGCACGGCCCAACAACCGAAGTGACCCGCTTCCGCCCCCGCCGCGATGGCGCGCCCGACGTTCGGAAGGTTGCGGAGCCAGTCCACCTCCGCCTCGTTGCCGGCGCCGGAGAGGTAGCGGCGCTGGAGCGGCCCGAGCCACCAGAAGACGTAGTCGGGATCGCTGCTCAAGCTCGGATCGGCCCCGAACGCTGCAACAAGCGTCTGACCGGCCTCCTCCTCGCTCCCCATCTGCGTCTGCTGCAGCGCGAGCTGCAGTCGCACCAGGGCACGGATGCGCGGCTCGCGAAGACGCCCACCAATCGCGACGGCGTTCTCGTCGAGGGATCTGAACAGCTCCACGCGGCGTGGGAGGTCGTGCTCGTCGCCGTAGGCGCCGGGCCTGCAGCCGACGAGGGGGCCGCCGTCGACGAACGCCGGGACCCCACCGTGCGCGAGAAGCTTGATCCAGAGCTCCCAGTCGCTGTAGTACACCTCCTCCGAATAGCCACCGACCTGCTCGAAGAGATCCTTTCGAACGAGCACGCCGGGACCGGGGATGGAGTTGTGGAGCAAGAGGGACTGCAGGTCGTCGTCCGTGCGGTCGAACCGGCGCATCGCCTCGTTGGAGACGCCGCCATTCACACCCGTTGGCCGCCCTTCCGAGTCGAGCATCTCGATGAGGCCGTACGAGAAGCCAAGGGTCGCATCGGCGATGAACGGTCGCATTCGACGCTCGATGCTGTCTGGCGAAAGCAGATCGTCGGCCGCGAGTCCTGCCACATATGCACCACTCGCACCCGAATACGCCCCGTTCATCGTCGCGGTAATACCTCGA
>JAFALP010000260.1 GCA_019234175.1 Actinomycetota bacterium
TCCCCCCTCGGTACAGGAAAGCTCCGATTAGCGGGGGAGTCTGAATCCCGTATGCGCCTCTTCTCTCTCCGGTGGGCTCAGACGAGCCCGGAGAGCCCCTTGACCGCGGCGCCGAGAAGGCCGGCCTCGAGGCCGCCTTGCACCGCGCCCGCAGGCGTCGCTCCCCCGCCGGGGACGACGATGTACGGCTGCAGGGCATGCGCGAGCATCGGGAGAGAGAGCGACTGCAGGCACACCTTCCCGGGACCGGTGAGCCGGACGAGGAAGAGGCCGTCTCCGCCGAAGATCTTGTTCTTCATGCCCGGGACCGTCGTCAACTCGTACGAGATGCTCCCCTCCACGAGCCCGATGTGGGCTGGGTGGACTCGAAGCGACTGCCCTTCGGCGAGCTCGTACTCCGAGAGCTCGCCGGACAGCTCCACCCACGCATGACCGGTTCCCTCCAGCCGTTGGAGGAGAAACCCGAAGCCGCCGAAGAGCGCCGAGCCGAAGTGCCGCGGATCGAACGCGGTCGAGAGCTGCGCACCGGTCATCCCCGCGAGAAAGCCGTGCCGCTGGATGAGATACGAGCGGCCCGGCCCGAGCGGAATCTGGAAGATCTGGCCCGGAAGGCGCGCCGGGAACGTGACCTTGCCGGGCTGCGTCGTCGACGAGTACCGCGTCATGAAGAACGTCCCGCCGCCGAAGCTCCGCTTCGCTGCGTCGAAGACGCCGTCGCCTCCTGCGAGCGCCGTCGTCGTCTCGAGCTCGATGCCGTCGTCGAGCCAGCCGAGCTGGCCCGCCTCCGCGATCACCGATTCGCCCGGGGTCAGGCTGACCTCGAGCGCCTGCATCGTCGTACCGCGGATGGCGGCGTCCATGCGGCCCTCATCGGCTCGGCCGGCACGGGCCTTTAGGAATCGGGCGCCGGGGAACGGGGGCATCCATGCCCCGCCGCCGCAGCAGCAAGCAGAGCTGGCGCGAGCTCGTCCGGCTCTGGGTCCGCCTCTTCGCGAAGGACAACCTCCTCACGTACGCAAGCGCGATCGCATTCCAGGCGCTCGTCGCGCTCGTCGCCCTGCTGCTGCTCACTGTGGCCGTGCTCGGCAAGATCGGCCGCGAGGACGTCTGGACGAATCAGGTCGCTCCGAAGATCGAGTCGAAGGTGCTCTTCGACGTCTTCGCGGGGATCAACGAGACGTTCGAGAAGATCTTCCACACGAGCTCCGTCGGCCTGATCGTCTTCGCCGCCGTCCTGACGGTGTGGGAGATCTCGGGCGTCGTGCGGGCATGCATGGGAGCGCTCTCTCAGGTCTACGGCCACGACGAGGACCGACCGTGGTGGATCCGCTTGCCGATCTCGATCGGCATCTCGATCGCGTTCACCGCGGCGCTCCTCGGAGCGATCCTCCTCGGCACCGCCGCGAGCAGCGCGGTCCACGGCGGGTGGGGCCTCCCGTTCTCGGTCGGACGCTGGCTCCTTGCAGCGGCACTCATCGGCCTCGCGTTCGGCCTGCTCGTTCGCTATGCGCCGGCCGAACAGCGGGCGACGCGGTGGGCAAGTGCCGGGGCCACGCTCGTCGTGCTCGGCTGGATCGCGCAGTCCCTCATCTTCGCGGAGTACCTGCGCATCGCCAACTACACGAGCGCGGCCGGAAGCCTGCTCGGCGTCTACTTCCTCACCACCTACCTCTATGTCGGAGCGATCGTCCTCCTCGTGGGGATCGAGCTGGACGAGCTCCTGCGCCGCGACCTTCAGGGGCAGGACGAGCGCGGCATCCTCGCTCTCGTGCGCGACGCGCTGTAGCTACGCGTTCGAGAGATCCGCGACGAGCGGGGCCGTGTCGAGCGGGTCGTAGCCGAGGCGGCCGGCGATCTCCTCGCTCGACGGTCGCGTTCCCTCCGCGAACAGCTCCCGCAGGATCTCGCCCGTCTGCGCGCTTCGCCACCAGTCCTCGCCGACCTCTTCGCGGAGATAGTCGCGCAGCTGCGCGGACCGAATCCACGCGCGCAGGTAGTCGGCGGAGTAGAAGCCGCCGTCCATGTCGGAGAGATAGTTGCGCGGGTCGTAGCGCACGCCCGTCGCCTCGGTGAGCAGCGGCGAGTAGTCGCGCGACGACGAGCCCCGCTCGGTGGCGAAGCTCGACCAGAAGCCGAGCTCGTAGCGCAGCTTCGCCGTGTACCGGCGGTACAGAAGCGCTTCGAGGAACACGGTCGCCTGCGCGTTCTCGGCGGCGAGCTCGTCGGAGAGACCGAAGTGCAGCGCGTGCCATCCGGGCTCGCGCGTGATCGCCTCGCAGATGTACGAGTAGATCTCCGTCAGCGCGTGGTCGCGCGAGATGGCGCGGAAGGTGTACGGGAGCCGCGGATCGACGCCGGCGTAGTGGAGCGCGTGGCCGGCCTCGTGCATGAATGCCTGGTAGTCGGCCAGCCCGCCCTGCGCGAGCGTAATCAGATGGACGACCTCGGGCGGATCGGACGCGATGACGCAGGCGCGCGGGTTCTTCTGCGGCCGGTCCTCGAGGTCGAGGCGGATGTTCGGGATCGCGGTCAGGTCGAATCCGAGCGCGAGCGTCGTCTCCAGGCAGACCGGTACGGCGCGCTCCTTCGAGTACGTCGATGCAAGCGGTGAGAGCCGGCGCACGTAGGCGACGTGCCCGCTCGTCGGCTGGTCGTCGCGGTCGGGGCCGAGGATGCGGTCGAACCAGCGCTCGCGCAGGCGCAGGAACGGCTCCGTCGTGACGTCGGACGCCGCGACGAGCGCGCGCTCCAGATCGCGAAGCGAGATGCCCTTCTCCTCCTCCGTGCGCGCGATCGGGTCGGCGTCGCCCGTGACCTCGGCCTCAAGGTCCTCTGCGATCGTGAGGAACTCGAGGCGGTCGGGGTTGAGTCGCGCCGACGCGGTGCGCTCGAGATCGCCGAGCTCCTCGCGGTCCGCGTAGAGGTCGAGCACTGCGAGTCGCGCCTGCGCGGCGCGCAGCGGCATCTCCCGTCCTCTGAACGTGACGCGCGTGGCGATGATCGCGTTCTCCAACGCATCTCCGCGCTCGGCGAGCTGTGCCGAGATCAGCCCGCCCTCGCAGGTCTTGCGGAGACGGTACAGCCGCTCGCGCTCGTCCCCCCCGGCCGCGCCCTCGGCCTCCCGCAGCGCCTCGATCTGCGCTTCGGTGAAGAGGTCGGCGTAGCGGGCGACGATCGCAGCCTGCTCGGAGACTTCCTTCTCCCCCACCCGGACGGCGCGGCCCTCCTCGGACCGCTCGTACGAGTAGTCGCGCAGGCGGGCCTCGTATTCCTCGGGAGTCCTGACGGCGGTCGTGGACATTCCCTGGAGGTTATCGACCGGCGAGCTCGCCGACGGTCCGGAGCAGCGCGTCGATCTTGAACGGCTTCTGCAGGTAGCCGTCGGCGGCGCCGTGATCGACCGGCGTCATGTCGGCCGAGCCGGTCACGAACACGACCGGCACCGGCGGCTCCCTGCCGTGCAGCTCGTCGACGAGGTCGGCGCCGTGCTCGTTCCCGATGCGCAGGTCGAGCAGGACGACGCTCAAGTCGCGCGAGTCTGCAGCAGCGCGCGCCTCGGCGAGCGAGCCTGCTTCGAGGACGTCGTATCCCTCGAGCTCGAGGTTGATGCGGCACAGCAACCGAATCGACGGCTCGTCGTCGACGACGAGCACGGCAGGGCGGTCCACGCGTCCACCCTAACCCGTACCCGCGTTGACTTTCGACCCGTTTCCCGTGTGTGGTCCCAGAAGCTCCCCCAGCCAACGCCCCGGTTCAAGCGCCGCGCGTGGCGCGTCTTCCAGCGTGCACTCGATCCGCTGGCGCGCCCTCGGCCCCTGCCTAGGGAGCGCCGGCGGCCGCGCTGAGCCGCCGAAGCGTCGTCTCGCGCCCGAGCAGCTCGATGCTCTCGAACAGTCCCGGTGACACGGTCGAGCCCGTCACCGCCACGCGGATCGGCTGGAAGCCCTGCCGAGGCTTCAGATCGAGTTGCTCCAGCACGCCGCGAAGGGCTGACTCGATCGCCTCGGCCGTGAAGGGGTCCACCTCGGCGAGCGCCTCCCGGGCGGCGAGCACGACGGCTGCGTCGCCGTCGGCGTCCGCCTCGACGTCGTGGAAGAGAAAGCCGGCGAACGACGGGAAGTCGGCGAACTTCGCGATCTTCTCCTGCACGAGCGGCGCCGCCCTTCGGACGAGCTCCGCGTCCCAGTCGTAGCCCTGCTCGCCCAGCCAGAGGATGAGGCGGTGCGCGAACTCGCCGGGCGGAAGCGCGCGCAGGTACACGCCGTTCATCCAGTCGAGCTTCGCGTAGTCGAACTGCGCCGGGCTCGGGCTGACTCGGTAGAGGTCGAAGCGCTCGACGAGCTCGTCGCGGCTCATGATCGTCGTCTCGCCGTCCGGCGCCCAGCCGAGCAGCGCCAGGAAGTTGACCAGCGCCTCTGGCAGGTAGCCGGCCCGCTGGAACTCGTCGACGCCGACCGCGCCGTGGCGCTTGGACAGCTTCTTCCCGTCGGCGCCGAAGATGCTCGGCACGTGCGCATACGTCGGCACCTCGCCGCCGAACGCGCGGATGACGTTGATCTGCTTCGGCGTGTTGGAGATGTGGTCGTCGCCGCGGATCACGTGCGTGATCCCGTCCCACACGTCTTCCATCGGCGAGGCGAAGTTGTAGGTCGGGCGTCCGTCCGAGCGTACGAGCACGAGATCCTCGATCGTCTCGTTCGCCACCTCGACGCGACCGCGGACGACGTCCTCCCACGCGGTGACGCCCTCGTCGGGCATGCGGAAGCGGATCGCGCCCTCGTCCTCGTACGCCTTCCCGTCGGCGACGAGCTGCTCCGCGACGCGTCGGCAGTCGTCCATGCGGTCGAGCTGGAACGTCGGCTCCTCGTCCCAGCCGATCCCGAGCCACGAGAGCGACGACTGGATGTGGTCGACCGCCTCCGCCACTTCCCGGCTCGTGTCCGTGTTCTCGATGCGCAGGAGGTTCTGGCCGCCCTGCTGCCGCGCGAAGAGCCAGTTGAAGAGAAACGTGCGCACGCCGCCGATGTGGAGGAAGCCCGTCGGGCTCGGAGCCATGCGGACGCGGACGCTCACGGTCTGCCTATCGTAGAGCGGTGCCTCTCGCACTCGTCTCCGACGCGCACGGCAACGACCGTGCATTCGCCGCGGTCGTCGACGAGCTCGGCCGGCTCGGCGTCGACGACGGGGTCTGTCTCGGCGACATGGTGCAGGGCGGCGACCAGCCCCGCGACATCCTCGACCGGCTGAGGGCGCTCGACTGGCCGGTCGTGCTCGGCAACGCCGACGACTTCCTGCTCGCGGTGCCGGAGCACTCGGCGGAGGAGATCACTCCGAGACAGCTCGAGAAGCGCGAGTGGACGTTGGCGCAGCTCGACGACGCGCACCTCGAGCAGATCCGCTC
>JAFALP010000341.1 GCA_019234175.1 Actinomycetota bacterium
CGCGATCTGCTCGACGAGGCGCTCGACGTCACGGCGGACGAGCGGCTCGCCGCCGGTGATGCGGACGGTCTTCACGCCGAGCCCCGCGAAGACGGAGACGATGCGGACGATCTCCTCGAAGCGCAGGAGCTCGCGCCGGTCGAGAAACGCGTAGTCGCGGCCGAAGACCTCCTTCGGCATGCAGTAGACGCAGCGGAAGTTGCAGCGGTCGGTGATCGAGACGCGCAGCGTCTCGAGCGGCCGGCCGAGGCGGTCGACGAGCGTCAAGCCGGCACGGCCGCGAGCTCGCGGTCGGGCGGCATCTCGATGCCGGCCGCCTTGTAGGCATCCGGCTGGTCGAGCGTCTCGTGCTCGAGGAGCGCGTGCGCGAGCGAGTCGAGCTTGTCGCGGTTGTCGCTCAGAAGCGAGATCACCTCGTCGTGCGCCTCGGAGACGATCGTCCGCACCTCGTCGTCGATGAGCTTCTGCGTCTCGTCGGAGATGCCGGAGGCGCCGGGGAGCAAAGGCCCCTGTCCGTCCTGCGGGATGACGGTCACGGTTCCGATCTTGTCGTCCATACCCCAGCGGCCGACCATCGAACGCGCGATCTGCGTCAGCTGCTGGAAGTCGGACTCGGCGCCGGTGGTGAGGTCGCCGTACACGACCTCCTCGGCGGAGCGGCCGCCGAGCGCGACCTTGATCTTCGCCATCAGCTCCTCGCGCGAGTAGCTGTAACGGTCGGCGTCGGGCGCGGAGAACGTGACGCCGAGCGCGAGGCCGCGCGGGATGATCGAGATCTTCCGCACCGGGTCGGCGCCGGGCGTGAGCATGCCGACGAGCGCGTGCCCGCCCTCGTGGTACGCGGTGCGCTCCTTGTCCTCCTTGCTCATCAGCACCTTGCGCTCCGCGCCGAGGACGATCTTCTCGAGGGCATCGGTGAAGTCGGCCTCCTGCACCTTCGTGTGGTTGCGGCGCGCGGCGAGCAGCGCGGCCTCGTTCACGAGGTTGGCGAGGTCGGCGCCGACCATGCCCGGCGTCGTCGACGCGATGCCGGCGAGGTCCACGTCGTCACCGAGCGGGACGCCGCGCGTGTGCACCTTGAGGATCGCCTCGCGCCCGTTGCGGTCCGGCGGCTGCACCGACACGCGCCGGTCGAAGCGGCCGGGGCGGAGCAGCGCGTCGTCGAGCACGTCCGGCCGGTTCGTCGCGGCGATGACGATCACGCCCGTGGACGAGTCGAAGCCGTCCATCTCGGTGAGGATCTGGTTGAGCGTCTGCTCGCGCTCGTCGTTGCCGCCGCTGAAGCCGGCGACGCCGGAGGTGCGCGAGCGGCCGATGGCGTCGAGCTCGTCGATGAAGATGATCGACGGCGCCGCCTCCTTCGCCGTCTTGAAGAGGTCGCGGACGCGTGACGCGCCGACGCCGACGATCGCCTCCACGAACTCGGACGCGGCCTGGGAGAAGAACGGGACGTTCGCCTCGCCGGCGACGGCGCGCGCGAGCAGCGTCTTGCCGGTGCCGGGCGGCCCGCTGAGGAGCACGCCGTGCGGGATGCGCGCGCCGAGCTTGCGGTAGCGCTCCGGGTCGCGCAGGAAGTCGACCACCTCGGAGAGCTCCTCCTTCGCCTCGTCGATCCCGGCGACGTCGGCGAACGTGACCTTGTCGCCGGCCGGCTGGTAGCGGCGCGCGCTCGAGCGGCCGAATGTGCCGAGGATGTTCTGCATGTTCCCCGCGCGGCGGAACGCGAAGTAGATGAGCCCGATGAAGAGGAGCGTCGGGCCGAAGCCGACGAGGAGGTTCTCCCACCAGGGCGCGCCGGTGTCGAGCGGCTTTGCGTTGACGACGACGCCGTGCTTCTGCAGCACCGACGAGAGCGCGTCGTTGTTCGCGAACGCGGGGATCTCGGTCTCGAACTGCTTCGTCTTCTTGCCGCCGGCGTAACTCTCGGCGACCGTGAAGGTTCCCTGCACGGCCGTCCCTTGCGAAGTGATCGACGCCACGTGACCGGCCTTCACCTGCGTGAGGAAGTACGGGCTGTACGGGATGCGGACGCGCGGCGGCGCCTTCGTCGCGCGCGAGGCGAAGAAGAAGTTGATCGCGAGCAGGCCGATGATCCACCAGATCCACCAGCCGACGCGGAAGCGCGGCCCCTGTGGCGCTTGCTGCTGTCCCTGCCCTTGTGGAGGGCGCGGGCCCCGAGCGGGGTCGGTGCTCACATCGGGATTATGGCTGTCAGCGCCCGGCCCAGACCTTCGCCAGCTCGACGATGGTGGCGGCGGCGAGGCCCATGTCCTCGACGCAGAT
>JAFALP010000349.1 GCA_019234175.1 Actinomycetota bacterium
CGCCATGCCGCAGTACGTCGCAGAGCTTGCGATCCTCGTCGGCATCTTCGGTTGTGCGCGCCGGCTGGGCTTCGGCCTTCGTGGAGCGGCGTGCAGCGCGCTTCTCTTCGCGACGTTCTCGAGCGTGGCGCTCGAGGCGACGACCGCACAGAACGACCTCGTTGCCGCGGCGTTCGCCCTCGTCGCTGCGTACTTCTTGCTCTCGTCGAGGGCGACGGAGTTCGCGCTCGCCGGAGCCGCGGTCGGAGTCGGTGTCGGTGTCAAGCTCACAGTGGCTCTCGTGTTGCCCGTGCTTGCACTCCTCGCCCTGCGTCGCGGCCCCCGCCGGTTCGGAACGTTCGCGGCCGGCGCTGCCGCGGGGTTCGCGCTCATCGGGATGTGGGGCTACGTACTCAACGTGATCCACACGGGACATGTCCTCGGCCACGGCGGCGGCCGGGTCGAGTGGCAGAGCTCCCCGGCGTGGCCCTCGACGTTCGTCACCGCGCTGCATCTCGCCTACCGCATGTTCGACCTCTCCGCAGTCTCCTACCGCCTCGCGTACATCCTCGCCGGCGCCGGTGCCGGCGTCGCACTGCTCGTCATCGCGCTCCGGCGGGTGTCGTGGCGGGAGGAGGCGCTCGTCGGTTTGCCGTTCCTCGCGCCCGCCCTGATGGTTGCCGGCGCCGATGCGGTCGCCGGCATCGCGCACGGATTCGGCTACTCGTTCTACGACGCCGTATTCGGCAGCGGCCCGAACCACAGTGCGAACGAGGACACTTCCGCGTTCGGGCCTCTCGGTGCCATGGTGGTCCTCGGTGCGCCGGCGGCGGCGGTCGTGCGCACCGATGGTCGCAGGCGGCTACTCGCAGTCGCGCCCATCGTGTTCGTGCTCCTCCTCGTCCTCGACTCGAAGTACAACCCCTGGTTGACGAGGTTCCTGCTCGTGCCTGGCGCGCTCGCTACGCCGCTTGCTGCCGGCGTCCTCCGTCGTCGTTGGCTCGCATGGGGAACGCTCGTCGTCGCGGCGATCGTCGTCGGGCTCACGCTGACGCACGACCGCCGCAAGCCGCTCGAGAGCCCGCACGGACCGCCGTGGGAGTTGACTCGCAGCACCGCGATGAAGCCTCAGGGAAAGGACGTTCTTTCCGGCGTTGTCGCGGATTACGACCGCGCCGTCCCGGCGCATGCGTGCGTGGGCGCTGTGCTGGGCCCGACAGACCCCTCGTACGTGCTCTTCGGCCGCAACCTCGACCATCGCGTGTTCTTCTTCGCAGGCGACGAGCACTTCGTCATCAAGACACGTCTCCTGCATCTCTTCTATGTCGTCGTGAGCCGCCGTGTCCCGACCACCGCTGCAGACGAGCTGGCGGCGGCCGGCTGGACACGGCACTTGATCGGGCCCTGGTGGTGGGTCTTCCGTCTGCCCGAACCGGGTGCAGTGACGGGTGACTGCGCGTGATCGCCGCGCTGCTCATCGCGGCGCTCGCCGTCACCGCGCTGCTCGTCGCGGCGAGCCTGCGGCTCGAGAGCGTCGTCTCGACGCTCCTCGTCGCGTATCTCGTCTTCGCAGGCGGCTCCGTCGCTCTCGTGCTGGTGCTCTCCCCGCTGCGCTTCGCGACGCGCGGGGGGCTCGCCGTCGCGGAGGCGGTGGCGCTGGTGGCAGCAGCCGGGACGTGGTGGGGACGCGGGCGGCCGCGCCTTCCGCTCGGCCGCGCACGTGCCGCGCTCCGCGTCGTGCTCGCCGATCCGGCGACGGCGGCGTTCCTCGCCGTCGCGCTGCTCTTCCTCGCGTACGAGCTCCTGCTCGTGCTCACGGTCCCGCCGAACAACACCGACTCGCTCGTCTACCACCTGCCGCGCGTTGCGGAGTGGGTGCAGCACCGGGGCTACTTCTGGATCCCGAACGCGCCGACCGACCGCATCAACGAGTTTCAGCCGGTCGCGGAGCAGGAGATCTTCTTCCTCTTCGTCGCGACGGGAAAGGGCGCGCTCTTCGCGCTGCCGCAGTACCTCGCGGAGCTCGCGCTGCTCCTCGCCGTCTTCGGCATCGCGCGGCGCCTCGGGTTCGGCATCCGGCCGGCGGCGTGCGCGGCGTTCCTGCTCGCGACGTTCTCGCTCTTCGAGCTCGAGGCGACGACGGCGCAGAACGACCTCGTCGCGGCGTCGTTCCCGGTGGCTGCTGCGTGTCTCATCCTCGCGGGCGGCACGGTCGAGGTCGCGTTCGCGGGCGCCGCCGCTGCGCTCGGTGTGGGGGCGAAGCTGACGACGGCGCTCGTCTGGCCGGTGCTGCTCGTCCTGCTCGTGCGGCGCGGCGGGATGCGGGCGACCGCGGTGGCCGCCGCCGGAGCCGTCGCGGCGTTCGTCGCCGTCGCGATGTGGGGCTTCGTGCTCAACCTCGACCACACGCACCACGTGCTCGGTCACGGCGGCGGCCGGGTCGAATGGCAGGCATCCCCCGCATGGCCGGGGACGGTGGGAACCGCACTGCACGTCGTCTACCGAACCCTCGACCTCTCGGTGCTCTCGTACCGCGTCGTGCGCATCCTCGGCGTGTTCGGCGCCGTCGCGGGGCTCACCGCCGGCCTGTGGCGGCGGCGCGTGCGCGACGCGCTGCTCGCCGCGCTGCCGTTCGAGACGCCCTTGCTGACGATCGGCGGTGCGAACGCGCTCGCGTGGGTGACCGCGAAGTGGGGGATCCCGGTGCACGTCGGCGGGTGGGCCGGAGGGCTGAACCGCGGTGCGGTCGAGGACTCGTCCGCCTTCGGGCCCGTCGGAGCGATCTTCCTGCTCACGCTGCCGTTCGCGGGGCTCGGGCTCTACGCGGCACGGCGGCTCGACGTCGTCCGGCTCGCGCTCGCGCTCGCAATCCCGGTCTTCCTTCTCCTCTTCGCGCTCCAGTCGATCTGGAACCCGTGGGAGACGCGGTTTCTGATCGCGCCGGCCGCGCTCTCGGCGCCTCTGCTCGCGCGGTGGTTCGAGAACCGCGTCGCACTGGTGTCGCTGCTCGCCGTCACGACGCTCGTCGGCGGACTCACGCTCGTGCACGACGTCCGTAAGCCGTTCTC